>JAGQMS010000001.1 GCA_020428535.1 Candidatus Saccharimonadota bacterium | reverse complement strand
TTACAACTTTTATCTGAGTTATGCTTTCCGCGAACCGTCCAAGTGCCCAATCAATTGAATGATTCCTTTGTGCTTGCCACTTCTGCCACTTTGTTGAAGTCTTGACGGTCATAATTGTGAAAATTGGGTAAAGTAAGGCAAGCTCCAATGCTACTAACCATGAGTATTTAGCCGTCAGCAGAAGCGCGAAGACAGTCATTACCAAAAACTGTAAGAAGTTATTAGCAAACATATTTATAAACTGGCTAATCTGCTGAGTACCCCTGTTCAAGCGCCCAATTATTTTGCCAGACAATTCTTTGTCAAAAAAACTCTGAGGAAGAGCTGTCAGGTGCTTAAAATATCTTTCTGCCAAAATTCTATGAAGCTTAGCACTCATTCTATCGCCAAGATAGCCGGTCACATTGTTTAAGATTCCACTTCCTGCATCCATGAGGAATAGTGCTACGACCAAACTAACAATAGTCTTGATATTTGAACCATCAAGTGTCTTGAGCGCATCAATCATGCCACCAGTTAAGACAGGTTGCAGCAATTGCATGGCACTCAAAAGGATTGTCATGATCGCTATGACAACATAATATCGCCATAACTCAGATGTGTAGCTCAAGATTCTAATGAGGGGCTTCATTTTGTAATTTATTCAGCGTCTGAGCTAGAATCGTCTTTTTGCCCACCGCTTGCTTCCATTGTCTCAGCAACTGCATCAGCTTCAGAAGTTTCTTCAACTTCCTCTACCTGAGAGCGAGGAACTTCGACTTTGAATAGAGCTTTGTCTAGATCATCAACAAGTTCCACATTTTCGGGGAGTTTTATATCTTTGGCCTGAATATTATCATCAGGATTGACCAATAGCTCAGCATTTACTTCTAGATGGTCTGGCAAATCGAGAGGGCTTGCAGAAACCAGCAAAGTGCCATCAAGAGTAAGAATAATGTTTCCGGCAAGAACTGCTGGGCTTGTTCCTGTCAGCTCTACTGGTACACTAGCCTCAACCTTTTGATCTTTCCGAACTTCATGAAAACCAATGTGATGGTATCTATTAGTTTTTGGATCTCTATCAATAGTTTTGATTAATACTAGGTGATTGTCATCTTCAACTTTAATATTGATTGGATGGTTGAAGCCGGCCTGCTCAACAACTTTACGCATAACTTCGTAATCTACTTGTATTGGTAGGGACATCTTACCTTTTGAAAATATGTTTCCCACTGCTAGACCTTCGGTTCTGAGTTGTGCAACCTTCTTGCCTAGTATATCCCTTTTTTGGGCGCTTAATTCGATAGTTTTTGACATTTGTTCTGTACCTTCTTAATTTATCTATAATTGCAGACTGTTCGCCCACCTTCTGAAAAATTATTGTAACAGATTGAGAGGTGGTATTACAACTTAAAATGGCCAATTAATGGCCATTTTACGGAAGGACTTGGCATTTTTGGTCTCCACCTCGTCTCTCCCAGTACTTTTACTATACACCCATAATTAGTTAATGATGCAAGTAGATTTTTCTCTAACTTCAGGTTATAAAAAATATTTATAAACTAAAGTTAAGTTGAAAGGTGATAGATGGCATTGGGTCCGGGGGTAAAAGTGTTTGCCCATTCCCCCGGACCCCTGCCATGCATCGTTGCCGATACAAGCTAGACTGGTACGAACCAGTATCCGGAATTGCTCCGTGCTTTACATTAAGCTACTAGCTTCTCCGACCCCCGTGTCCCCGAGGATCGGCGTGGTCGGGGCAAGATTTGAACTTGCGACCCCTGCGCTTTTCAGGCGTAGTCTCTTCCACACTGAGATACCCGACCGAGAATCAAAGGTGTGAACGCCCCCTAAGATGGCACTCGCACCTTCGATTCTCTTTTATATCACCTTTCAAAGTTCACTCCGGACAGCCGAAGCCATCAACAAAGTAACCGCTACTATACTTTATTATGATTGTTTCTGCAAGCTAACAAACACATTCTTTATTCTTCAAACTTACTTCTATATTCTATATACATGCTCACCCACCACATCCAGCATGCTATCATCCAAAAACTTGTCACAAATGACGGCTTAACTTTCTCGGATCTTAAGCCAGACGACATAGATAATAAACTTTTCACCTATCATCTAAAAATAACAATCCGAGAAGGTTTGGTAGAAAAAGTAGCCGATCACTATCAGCTTACAAGTTCCGGGCAGAAGCTTTGGAAACGCATAAAAGAATCCCCTGAAAAATTGGCTTCGCGCTCCTTATCAATACTATATCTTATGGTTCACTCAAAGAGACAGGGCTGGCTATTGTATACCAGAAAGACTCATCCGCTTAAAGACAAAATTGCTTTTATGCACGCTTACCCTCGCGCGGATTTATCAATTGTGGAATCAGCAAAATATGAAGCAAAGCAAAAGACTGGTTTGGACTGCGATTTTAAAATACTCGGTAGTGGCTTCTTTAGAACTTTTGAAAGTGGCGAACTTTTGAGCTTTACGAATTTCAGTTTTCTTGAATGCAAGGAACCACGTGGCAAATTATTAGTTAATGATCCACATGCGACCTATGAGTGGGTACAAAACCCAGATTTTTCATCTTCTGAAATGTTACCGAATATGCAAAAGTTAATGGAAGTTTACAGTGAAGGTCGATTCCCGTTCTTCATAGATGAAATTTTTGAAGTTTAGGCAGCGAGGGCTTCGGTTATTGCTGTTTGTGCCGACCCTGGTGCGTTTCTATACCAATGCACCGATAGTGGGCTATAAGGATCTGCAAGCTGAGCCACTGATGGGTGAACCTGCATCTGGCCAGCCATCATTCTTGCTTCAGTTAGTGTTTGCATTGCGATGTTACGCACCGTTTCTTGCATATCCCAGTCGTTTAGCGGTAGATCATCATTGCGCTTTACTGGCGGGAAAGCGCCACGCACAACAGGTGAGTACACTCCCAACCTTAGGCCGACATTCCCCATTATCCTACCAACATCATGCTGTCTGACATCTACTCGCTCTGGCATATATTCATGCGCTACGACAAGTTGACCTGCATAGTCTACTGACCTCGCAAGCATTGCTAATGTGTCCTCATACAGCAGGCTAGCATCTCGGTTCCGGTCGTGTAGCATGATAGGCAGCTTAAGCCGTCTGCGCATAACATCAGTTCTTCTCTGTGCATACGAATACCAAGCGCTATTTAAGGCTGCTTTTGCAAGCATATCGCTTGCATACATACGGGCTTCTTCCTCTGAGAGCTCTTGCAATATAGTCCTCGCAACAACGAGCCCTCGCTTTTGCATTTCATAGCGCAGTGTGCCAGGGTTCAGATCGCGCCTGCGCGCCTGTTCGGCTACATCATGCGTCTTTGGGGGTATGTAATCCCTGTTTGATGAAAGGTGGGCTACAGGTAGATCAAAATCTCGGTAACCCTGTTCTGGTGATTTTCTTAGTGTGTTCATAGTGTTTTCATTTTCACTGAGAATATTAGAAATAGCAGTGAATACTTTTTCACTAGAAATGAAAATCCCTCCCGGTCCGAGCGCTTATCAGCGCGTCAGGACCGGGAGGGCAGAGAGATAAGTGACGAAGCAATGGAAGAGGCCTAACCCTTCCCGGTGTCACGACAATGCCTGTATGCAAAGTAAGTCGAGGAACCAACCATCGACTACCGGCGCATATTTTGTTCACGTTTGAATATGCAGCCTTAAGCAGTGGCACTGACGGTAGCCCTCGACCCATTTTCGATGCTACCTCTCTCTCTAAATTCTTAGGGTGAGTTATTTATAACAAATTCCAGCCCCATGATCAACCGTATGTCCTATGTCCTATGTCCTATGTCCTAAAGTATGCTAGCATACGTCCATGGCAGGAAATTTCTCATTTGATATTGTGAGTGAATTTGATAAGGGCGAGATGAACAACGTCCTTGATCAAGTTCAACGCGAAGTCACAACCCGTTATGACCTAAAAGGTACAAGCTCGAATATCGACTGGCTTAATTCTGAGAAGAACGGCTTCTTAGTTACTGGAGACAACCAGTTTCATCTTGATGCAATTATAGAAATGGTCCGAAAAAAAGCAGCTACCCGAGGAGTTAGCCAAAAAACTTTCGATACATCCAAGGAACCCACAACTTCTAATATGAAGATGACTTGGGAGATTACTTTCAAGAAAGGACTTGACCAAGAAAAAGCTAAAAAAATCACCGCTCTTTTGCGAGATAGATTGCCTAAAGTTAAAGCCCAGATCCAAGGGGAAGAAGTGCGTGTGATGAGCCCTAAAAAAGATGAGTTACAACAAGCTATGCAACTCATCCGCGACACTGATTTTGACTTCCCAGTTTCTTTCACAAATTTCCGTTAACGATGTAAATACTCCATATACCATAACGATTTATTAGTTCCGTCATTGTATGTATACGTGGAAATATATACGGGATCGTTCGTAACTTCATCTGCAAAAAGAACATTTCCACCCTTGTATAGCTCTGAAAGCTCTCTCACCTTATTGCAATACTCGTCCTGGCTGACCGGGACTTGATAATCCAAATATTCTGGGGTCCAACCACGCGACATCCATTCGGCGCGGTCTTCCTTATCGTAAACCGTAACATCAACCCCGCACCTTTGCGTTTCAAAAAGAAAAGTTTGTCGGTTTGAGCACGTCCCCAGGGGGCTGAAGCACCAATCAACAATATTATTATCGTGAACTTCAGTATAGATAAACTTATTTTTAGGTTTTTCTTGAATAATATATGACCTAACCTTGGGGAACACGTTCATAAAACTAGCTGACGCCACAATCAATGAAAGCGCCCAAACACTCCATAGACCTAGAGATATTCTTGAACCAAATCTTCGAGGTCTGATCATTGCACTTAGTAGTTCGAAAAGAGGAATCAGGATTATGAATCCAGCACTAATGATTAAGATATACTCTAGCCAACCGACACTACCTCCAAAAATATCAAAACTTGCCGGGTTACCCATCATAAAGAATAGCGTCCCAGCCCAACCAATAGCAGTCAGCACTAGTACGATGCACACTAATATTCTCAAAACGTTCCATATTGTTTTGAACAAAATCAAGAACAGTTTTCTTAAGAATCTTTCATACGGTCTAATTTTTTCTGCCGTTGGTGTAATTTTATCCTTGATATTATTAATCACTTCCTGAGCGGTTGTTTTTGATTCAGGGTTATCATTAGAATCCTTCAATAGCGCCCAGAGCACCAGGTAAACTGGCACTGTAATACCATAGAAAAACGCAGTGACTACCCAAAAGACTCTTACCCAAAATGGGTCTACATCCAGCGATTTCGCTATACCCGCACAAACCCCGCCTAATATCCCGCGATTCGTATCTCTAAACAATGGTTGCTTTAATTTCAATTTATCCAAAATAGATTCATTATCATTCTCGGAACTATTTTCTTCTACCTTTTGTCGGTCTTTACCGTTGGTTGATTCAGAGGTAATTTCCACTTCACCCATGATTTCTATAACTTTTTCTGCAGCTAATTTATCAACCACCATGTCAGCGCACAAATCTTTTAAGTGACTAGCCATGGAGCTCTCCAGATCTAGCATTATTTCTTCACTATCCTGGTCCGTTTTTAGTGCATCCGAGCAACGCTTTAAGTATTCATTTAAAACTTCGTATGCGTCTTTGTCGCATATAAACCCAACTCGGCCAATGCTGACAGTTTCCGTTTTTTTCATTTCTTTTCACCTCCAAGTTTCTTTATATCTAAATGTAGCTTTGATAAATATTTGAGCAACTCATCCATTCTCTGTTCGCCAGATTTGCTTAGAAGATAATACTTTCTTGGTGGACCATTAGGGCTCTCAACCCATTCGTGCAAAATTAAGCCTTCCCGCTTCATTTTGCTTAGCAATGGGTAGATCGTACCTTCTTGCGTAGCAAATTCGGTATTTGAAAGCTCATCTAGCAACTCGCCAACATATAATTTCCTTCTTGAGATTACTCTTAGCACAGCCAGTACGAGTAAGCCCTTTCGAATTTCGTTGATATTACTTTGTTTTTCCATACTACCTTTTTACTACAAGGTACCTGGCTATGTCAATACTTGATTTCAAAGTATTGGATTCGTCGTTTGCAAGGCTTTATACTAAAGCGGTATGGAACGAGAACATTTAATTAAGATATGCCGTGAAGTCTTAAGCATAAACCAAAATGGTAGTCATACCATGCCCGCCCCAGATCTATACCCTCATCAGTGGCTATGGGACAGTTGTTTCATAGCAATCGGTCTTCGGCACTACGATATTGAAAGAGCTAAGGATGAGATTATGTCACTCCTTGAAGGTCAGTGGTCTAATGGCATGATACCGCATATGATATTTGATCCAAGTTTGAACTATGGCACCGATCGAGATATTTGGCGTAGTTTTATGAGCCCCTATAGCCCCGACAATCTTTCAACAAGTGGGATTACCCAACCTCCCATAATTGCCGAAGCGATTAAAAAGGTTGGTTCAAAATTAAATAAATCTGATGCAATAAAATTCTATAAGCAAGTCTTGCCAAAGTTGTTTAATCACCATCAATGGCTAATGTCTGAAAGAGATCCTCACGGCGAAGGCCTGACCTTGCAAATTCACCCATGGGAAACCGGATTAGATAATAATCCTGTCTGGATGGAGCAACTTAGCGAGCATAGTAAACCCTGGTGGATAGTGGCTATAGAAAAACTTCATCTCGACGGAATAGTAAATGTGCTAAGAAGAGATACGAGGCATGTTGCCCCAGGTCAAAGAATATCTAATGTTGAAGCTTTGGTTATGTTCGATATGATTCGTCGTTTCCGAAGAAAAAACTATGACATTATCAAAATTCTACATAGATCGCTGTTTTGTATAGAGGATATTGGCTTCAATAGCATTTTAGCTAGAAACAATAAGATTCTGATTGAATTAGCGGAGATGGCACGGGTCAAAATACCTAAAGAATTGCTTGATATGATTCACCGGCAAGCTGATGCTCTTAAGAAATCTTGGGATAAACAAGATGGAAACTTTTACTCTAAAGATTTCATTACAGGACAGCCGCTACAGAATCTCACGATTTCTTCGTTACTACCTCTATATTCAGGAGTTATATCTCAAGATCAAGCGCAACGTCTAGTCGACCAGATAAAGAACTACAAAATCTTTGGGCTACGGCATCCGATACCGAGCGTTCCAGTTAACAATAAAGATTTTGACCCTATGCGATACTGGCAAGGACCCACGTGGGTGAATACAAACTGGCTGATAATAGATGGGCTCAAACAATATGGATTCTCTGAAATAGCAGACGATATAATCAAGAAAACTATCGAATTAGTTGAGTATCACGGACCGTATGAGTACTTTTCGCCTGTTGATGGACAGCCACTAGGGGCAGCAAATTTTTCCTGGACAGCTGCACTTACAATTGATCTTTTAAGCCAGTGAACGAAGTCTTTTATTTATTTTATTCTCAGGTTTATGACGTCGACGCCAACCCTTCTTACCGCTGTGAGCCTTATTCTTTGAGATATATAGCGACCAACCTTTACCCAGGGTTGCGACAATCTCGGGCTGTCTTGGAACATATTCTTTAGGTGACTTCTTATTTACCCGGGATTTGATGAGTTCTGAAGCATATTCAGCATCGTATATCGCCGTTTGAATTACTCCAGAATATGGTGTAGCAGCCGCATCTCCTATAACGATTATTTCTGGAGCGTTTACCGCTGACATGTATTTATCCACCAACACCTTGCCATCTTTCTGTTTCAGCAAATTCTCATACCTTGAAACCAAAGTATTTTGGTTAATGTTGCCCGCCCATACTATTAAATCTGCAACCCTTTCATCATTAGTTAGTTTTACTGTGTGGTC
This sequence comes from Candidatus Saccharimonadota bacterium, assembly GCA_020428535.1. Taxonomy (GTDB): domain Bacteria; phylum Patescibacteriota; class Saccharimonadia; order Saccharimonadales; family JAGQMS01; genus JAGQMS01. The sequence goes on along the minus strand of JAGQMS010000001.1, from coordinate 92,833 downwards.
GCTAATTTGCTTAACTTTTGAGTGTAGGTAAATTCTGACTCCAAGGCTGTTTAATCGCTTTAGAGCTTTATCTGAAATTTCGTCATTTAATTTAGGTAAGACTTTATTTGTGGACTCAATCAATTCTACTTCAATGGTTTTGTTTTCAAATTTGTCAGCAAAGTTTGTTCTAGCAAAGTTAGAAACATTTGAAGCGAACTCAACGCCAGAAAGACCTCCACCGACTACAATTACGCGTATCTTCTTTCTAGACCTATCGTCGATTAAACATGATAGCTTTATCTTCAGTTCGCTCAGCGATTTTTCACTGTAAACCGAATATGCAAAGTATTCTACTCCAGGAACACTATACTTTGGTGAGCCGTCGCCAAATCCTGAAGCCAAGATAAGGGTGTCGTATCGATATATATTACCGCTAGAGCCTTTTACTGCTTTTACTTGATTGTTGATAGCAACCACCGAGTCAATCACTACATCTATGTTTTTATCGTCAGCAAATATATCGCTGATACTTAACTCCCTGAGATTTGGAGCTCGATGATACAACTCTTGTGAAAGTGACGAATAGGAATGTACTTCTGGGCTGTCAGAAATCAGTTCAACTTGGCAATTTTCTATACCACGCAAACCCATGGCTGTTTTCACAGCAGCTATCCCACCACCTATAATTACCACCTTCATCTTACTGATAATGATACCACGATTCTATTCGTCGATCAGTGGCTTATTGAGTGCTTCAGTATCAATTACAGTCTCGCCACCACCAATTTTTACAATGTCCTTGTCTATCTGACTCAACTGTTTTGAAGCATTATTATAGTGAGTAACAGTCGCACCCAGGGAACTCCCGATCTTCTTAAAATATGCATCATAGCCGATGAGATGTTTTTGAAGTTGTTCAATATTATTTCTTATTAGCTCTGTATCTTTCTGGATTTCAAGACTTTTTAAACCCTGAACTATTACCTGTAGCATAGCGCTCAAGGTACTTGGGCCTACTATAACTACACGTTTGTCGACTGCCGCATATTGCATTAGGTCTCTGCCGTTCACACCCCCTGCTCCAACTTTATTAGCGAGAAGGTCGTAGTAAATCGCCTCGCTAGGGATAAACATCAACGCTTGATCAAGGGTGCCTTTCTTTGGCTGAATATATTTTGATGTCTCATCGATTCGCTTTTTCAAATCTTCCTTAAATGCTTTTTCAAGCTGTTCACGATCACCTTCTTTTGCATCTAAGAGTCGGTTGTAATTTTCTAACGAAAATTTACTATCAATTGGCAGTATTTTATCGTCAAGATGAATAACTGCGTCGACAACGAATCCTTCTGCGATCTTATATTGCAAAGAATATGACGATGGAGGTAGTAGATTCTGCAATATTTGCTCTAGATAAAACTCACCAAGCACACCTCGTTGTTTTGGGTTTTGTAATACATTTTGTAATTGCTTTAATTCATCAGCCACATCAACAACCCGTTTATTAGTATCGTCGAGTTTCGTTAATCTTTCCGTTACGTCCTTGATCAATTTTGCACTTGAAGCAAGTTGTTCACTCATGCTTGATTGATTTTCGCCAAGTTTTTTATCTATCTGTTGTTGGAGCTGATCTTTAAGTTGCAAGATATTGTCTGAAAGATGGTGTATATTCTGTTGAATTAGCTGTGATGAATCATCTTTTTTGTCAACCGATTTAGATCTTGAAATTAAATATAAAATTAACAATAAGTTCACACCCAAAATAACAGCAATAAGCATTGAATTCATAATCTTATTGTACCCTAAGTTATCCTATAACCTTATCGGCAAGTTTTACCGCCAGAACTACAGCAAGAACTCCGACTATTAGCACTATGAGGCTTAGATCAATCTTGCCTTTTTTTGCTTTGCTTTTGTGAATTGTAGGTATAAGATCACTAGCCGCGACGTAGATCAAAAATCCTGCGCTCAAGCCAAGAAGTGCTCCAACGGGCAATTTGTCTTCACCCCCTAGAACATAGCTTAGAACCGCCAAGACAACCGCCGCTAATGCACCAAGTGCATTTGCCAGTATGACTTTCAGCTCCGATAACTTTCTAGCAAGTAGCACGCCTATGTCACCAATTTCGTGCGGTATTTCATGAGCAGCAATAACAACGGTCGTGATTATCCCTGCCTTGGTGCTGACCAAGAATGCTGACCCGATAGCCACACCATCTAGGGCATTATGAAGAGTATTAGCAAGGATGAATAAGTTTACACTTCCGCTACGATGATGCTCATCGTCCTCTTCATGATGGTGATGAAACCACTGAGACAGTCTTTCCATGGTAAAAAAGAGTAAAAACCCAACTAGAGCTGAGGTCATTACTATGTTTGACTCGCTGGAAGCAAGCCCTTCGGGGAGCAGGTCTATAAAAACAGCACTCAGAAGTGCGCCGGCGGCAAAAGGAATTGCCAACTTTGTAAATCCTTTAGATGTTCTCATCCCGCCTTTAACGATTAGAATACTGGCAAGTAAAGATACTGCCCCGCCTAAGAATGAATAAAAAATAACTTCCGTAAGGGTGCCTTGATGCATACGCTAATATTATTGTCAGTCGCATATTTTTGCAAATTTGTCGCAATTTGAATATTATTTAGTAATGGATAGGGTTACGGAAAGATTACAGAATATTTTGAGAAATCATGGTCTTAGTTTCACGAAACCGCGTATTGAAGTTGTGAAGACTTTATACTCGTATGGCCTGCAGACGATGAATCAATTGATTTCTCGTACGCCAAATATTGATCGTGCGAGCGTATACCGCGCTGTCAGCACATTAGAAAAAATCGGAGCCATTGAGCGAGTGACGTTAGGATTTAAATATAAAATTGATCTTAGCGAGGAATTTAAACCACACTCTCATCATATAGCTTGCATCAAATGTGGTAGGCGCGAAGATTTAAACAACTCGAAGTTGGAAAACTTAATAAAAGAAATAAGTGTGTCTGCGGACTTCGAGCCGGTGTCTCACAAATTAGAACTTTTAGGAATTTGTAAAAATTGTAGTACCAAAAATATAGCCTGATAATTTATTTTTTAGCTTTTGGCTTGCTCAAAAGTCCTGCATCATCATCTATAACTTCGTGTCGACGCGTATAAGTTGATCCAACAACTTGTAGTATGGCTGCGGCTGGCAACGCCAAGAATGCTCCGACAGCACCATAGATTGTGCCTCCTGCGATCGCTGCAGTAATTGCTATTGCCGGGTGCAGTTGCATGGTTTTCGCAGTCAACTTCGGGCTAATAAAGTAATTCTCAATTTGCTGGTAAATAATTACGTATATCAGGACTATTAATGCACTCCAGGGGTTCTCTAATAGCGCTACAAGAAGAGGCACGGCGGCTGCAATATAAGTACCTACCACGGGGATAAACTGTGCAATTAACCCCATCCAAAGTGCTAATGGCAATGCAAAAGGTACTCGCACGATACTCATCACTATAAATGCCGACAAAGTGGTTAGTCCTGCCAAGATAAGACGAACGTATAAGTAGCCACCCATCTTCTCTATCGCCACCTCCCAAGTCTCTAGGAATATTTTCTGCTGTTTGGGTGGCATCAAAGCCATGACTTTCCTTCTGACCTTAGGCCCATCAACAACAAGGTAAAAGGTGAACAGAGCAATAGTTAGAGTTTGGAATATTCCTCCAACTACCCTACCGCCAAGACCCAGAACATTGGTAGCTACATTTCCCCCGCTGACACCAAAAGAAGCTCCGAGATCAGAGATTTTGTTTAATAAATCATTGGTTGAGATTGTGATCCGGAACTTGTCATACAAGAAACTACTAATTTGATTTATAAAATGTGGGGCATCCTGAATGAGTTCTTTAACTTGAGCTACAATCAACGGCACCATAGAACCAACAAACACGCCAAAAATAAGCAATGACGCAACAAGTATCACCCCTGTAGCATAGCCACGTTTCCAGCCTCGTTTTTCTAGCCTATTTGTCAGAGGCTCAAGTGCAAAAGATAGAAATAGTGCTATGACTAGCCAGGCGATCAAATCCTTGAGTGTACGCATCAACAAAAATCCTGCATAAACTGCTAAAACACTACCTATGACAGTAAAAGTCGCCCTTGGGAGCCATTCTGGCATTTCACTGCCGTGGTTATGATTGCCTGCGCTTACCATGTCGTTATTCTACATCACAGGAACAACAATATAAAAGTCTAATCCTTTGCCACTGGGCCCATGATTAACACCAATCTGGCCTTGCAAAGCCCCTACGAGCTGTTTAGCAATAGAGAGACCTAGCCCGTGTCCGCTTGATCTCGATGCAGTTCGAGATTCATCTGCTTTGTAAAATCTATCAAATATCTTTTCTAAGGCTTCATCATTCAGACCAACTCCACTATCAATAACATTAATGTGAAGATTCGAGCCTTTTTTATGTATTTTCAAAATAACTTTTGTACCTTTTCCGGCATGCTTTATGGCATTATCAAGCAAAATCGTGATAAGTTGCTGGATTACACCCTGATTTGAGATAAGCTTAGTTGTCTTATTGTCGATTTCGAATTTCATATCTGCAATCTTAAATTTCTGATTATATTTCTTCTCTATCGACTTAATAAGTTTTGGCATATCAATCTGCTTTGTTTCCATTAATTCTTTGTGTCTGGCTAAGTGCAGTAAATTTTCAGTAATTAAATGTAGGGCATTGACCTCTTCTAGATTACTTTCCAAAAGTTGCAATGCGTCATCTTTTGTTAAGTTTTTATCTCTCAATGCCACCTCGATCTCCGTCTTCATCGATGCCAAGGGTGTTCGAAGCTCATGAGAAGCGTCTGACGTAAATCTTTCTTGAGCATTGACGCTTTCTTCTATCGGCTGTAGTGTTCTCTTTGCTAAAAAATAGCAAACAAAAGCACCACCACCTATTACTATTGAGTTCACTAAAAATAAAGTTACCCTAAGATGCCGTTTAGCTTCGGCAGCTTCTGCTTGTCGAAGCTGTTCACTGTCATTCTCATTGATAATAAAACTACCAAATCCTGTCCGAAAGCCACTAACTTGTCTTCGACTTGTTCGATCTATTTCACTTGAGGCTGTGGTGTAGATAAATGAGCTAAAAATAATACATACCGCGCTGAGAAGCGCCACATAGATAAGGGTCATTCTTGAAACAGCAGTAGTGAATATTCGATTCATGCTCGCTTTTCTAGTTTATATCCAAAACCTCGGATTGTCTGTATGTAGCTTCCTTTCTCGAAAGGTCGATCAACTTTGTTGCGAAGCATGGCGATGAATGCCTCAACAGTGTTGGGCAATATGTCGGCATCGTAATCCCAGACATGATCTATGATTTGCTGTTTTGTTAAAACAACTTCTGGATTTCTAAGAAGATAATCTAGCAAAGAAAATTCTTTTAAAGAAAGTTCTATGCTTTTTCCCTCACGAAATGCTAGCTTAGTCTTTAAATCAAGCGACAAACCTTTATATTCTAGCTTAGCGTCTGGTGTTTTATTTTCATCTGAACGCGTCAATGCGCGGATTCGAGCCAGCAACTCTTCAAAAGCAAAAGGCTTTATCATGTAATCATCAGCTCCGGCATCTAAGCCGGCAACGCGGTCAGGGATTGAGTCCTTTGCAGTCAGCATTAATACTGGCGTCATAATTTTACTCTTCCGCATTTCAGAAACAATTGCTATTCCGTCATAACCTCCAGGCAACATTCGATCCAAAATAACTAAATCATAAGGGTCATTTAGGGCGTTGGCCAAACCATCATCTCCATTGTAAGCAACATCGGTAGCGTAGCCTTCACTTGAAAGCCCGCGCTTTAAGGCATTAGCAATTTTATATTCATCTTCGACAACTAGTATTCTCATTATTTATAAGTATAGACTCATGATGCTGAATTATTTCTGAAAAAGATTTTAGATATTTTCAGAAGCATTTAAAAATATTCACTTAATATCCCTAGTGCAGACCAGGAAATACGTTGATGAGAAATCAAAATCCTGAGCAGGCAAATATAAATGTAATTAGGAGGCAAATATAACGTGAAAACTAGAGGCAAAATTTTATTAGCTTCGCTCGGAGCTCTACCATTTGTGACTTTAGCACCAATAGCGGCGCATGCAGCAGCGAATAATTCAAACAATACGAATACGCTGATTGACCGTATCGCCACAAGGTTCAACCTAAATTCATCAGATGTAAAAGCTGTTTTCGAAGCAGATAGAGAAGCCAGGCAAGCTGAAAGGCAAACTAAGGTCAGCGACGCCCTAAAAGCTGCCGGATTTAGCGATGCTCAAATCAGCGCACTCCAGGACGAAAGAACAAAACAACACGATGAGATGCAAACCTGGCGTGATGCCAACCCAAACGCTACCCGTGAAGAAATGAGAGCTGAAGCAGATAAGCAGAGGCAAGAATTCCAAGACTGGGCTTCTAGCCAGAATATCGATCTAACAAAAGTCCATGAAATGCTGCAAAACGCCGGTCTAGATCACGGACCATTTGGTATGGGTCGTGGTATGAGAGGTGGTGAAGGCATGTAGCAAAAAAACAAAAACTTATTGTGAGGTGCAGTAAATCCCAGGAAATAGGAATACCCTCCTTATTAAATCCTGGGATTTTTGTTTTAGCTAAACAAGCTTTGCGAGTGCGGTTGTATTTTTACCACGTCGCACTACGGCGTATCCAGAGATAAAATCTTCATCTATAAACTGAGTCTGATCTAGGGGCAACTGCGAGCCATTAATGTAAACGGCAGCATCGGTTAAGAACCTTCGTGCTTCGCTTTTTGAGCTAGCAAGTTCTGCTTCTACCATAAAATCTGCAAGACCCTTGTCTTTATCAACCACAAATACCGGCAATTCACCCTCCAGCATTTCAAAATCACTTTTGCTCAGTTCATTGTAGTCGCCTGAACCAAATAAAACTTCGCTAATCTTACGCACACTTTCAGCTCTTTCTACTCCATGGACAAGCTTTGTGACCTCAAAAGCCAGTGCTTTCTGAGCAGGTCGACTAGCGGCATTGGTTTTCATTTCTTCGGCAAGAGATTCTATAGTCTCCTTGTCTAGGAGCGTGAAGATCTTTAAGTAGTCAAATACATCATCATCGCCACTATTTAGCCAAAACTGGTAAAACTTGAAGACGCTGGTCTTCTTTTCGTCGAGCCAAACAGCACCGTCCTCTGTCTTACCAAACTTCTTACCTGTAGTTTTATTCATCACTAGTGGTGCGGTCCAGATATGTGCCTCAGCACCCTCTATGCGCCTGATCAGTTCAACACCTGCCACGCAGTTCCCCCACTGGTCAGACCCGGCAACCTGCATAGTTACGCCCATCTCTCTAAATAAATGCAAGAAATCATAGCCCTGAATTAATGAATAGCTAAATTCTGCATAGCTGATCCCGCTTCCATCTGCACCAAGTCTTGCTTGTACAAATTCACGGCCTAGCATTTGCGACATCGGCACATGCTTGCCCACATCTCGCAAGAAGCTCATGTAGTTCATGCCCTTAAACCAGTCGTAGTTGTCGACAATTGGCAAATCAGCGCCCTCAAATACCCTACGGTACTGAGCGGAGATAGCTTTTTTATTATGTTCAACTTGTTCGACACTTTTCAGTTCTCGCTCGTCAGACTTGCCATCAGGATCTCCTATCAAGCCAGTTGCACCACCCACTAAAAGCACCGGTTTGTGGCCATGGTTAATAAAATGCTTGATCATCATGGCGATCACAAAGTTACCGACTTGCATCGAATCTGCACTGGGGTCTACTCCCCAATAAAAGGTGATCGGATCACCATCGATAGCTTTTATATCTTCAAAAGTAGACTGGTTCACAAAACCACGCCACTGCAGTTCTTCGCTTAATGTCATTCCCATAAAAATATATCCTTTTTTGTCATCAGTTAATAAAGAGTATAAAGAATTATCTCTAACAATAGAAGTACTGATGTCGAACAGGATCTTTGATCATAGTCTCAGTATACTACACTCTTTCAGCGCCAAGAGCTTTTTTAGCATTATCAGTTAACGTGTTAAGCAATTCATTCACTTCTTCTGTCTTCAAAGTTTTCTCGGGGTGCCAAAGCCATAATCTGAATGTTACATTCTGCGTATCTTCGTCATCTTTTTGGAATATATCGCGAGGGCCGAGGGAACTATCGTAACCCTTTTCGGTTCTTAATTCCGTAAGTTTTTGCCAAATATTTGACTTCAAAGCTTCGTAGGATACTTCTTTACTTACCCTTAGGGTGATGTCTTGTTGAGTTTTTGGGTAAGTCCCAATTGGTTCATATGAGCTTGGTCGAAGTTTTTGCATCAATAAATTTATATCAAGCTCAAATCCCGCACAAAAATCAGGCAACTTTAATGACTTTTTTACGCCCCCTCGCAATTCACCAATTACACCAAGCAACTCGCCCCCAACATAAACCATTGCGCTCCGACCTATCTGATATGGCGAGCAAATTGGATAATCATTATTTTCTAACGGTCTGAGCTCCGCCTGACCTTCCAATATTAGATTTAGGTATTTTTTAGCTTGGTAAAACGCTGGCCCGTGATATTTTCTTGTAGCAGTTTTCTCGTCTGCGGCAAATACAAATGAAAGTCGCTCAAACTCTGCTGGTAGACCTTCTTCGTCATCATGCCCCCTGACTTGCGCTTTACCAATTTCAAATAACGCAAATTCGTTGTCATCGCTCCTCACCATATCACTTTTGAGGTTTGGATGAACTTTAGTCAACAAGCTTGGTACCAAACTGGTTCTGTAATACTGCAAATCCGGGCTGATCGCGTTTCGGATATGAATAGCCCACTTTTCAACATCTTCGACTCCGGTTTTTCGGAGTAAATCACCATGTACGAAGCTGTAACTCAAAACTTCATTTGCTCCGCTTGAAGCCAATTTGTGGCGCAAAGTAGATTTAAATTCAAGCAGTTCATTTTTTGGTGCAGGTCTGGTGGAACGCTTTGGTAGTTTCAGCTCTAGTTGATCAAAACCGAATAGCCTACCTACCTCTTCGACAATGTCTTCCTTAAGCTCAAGATCAGTTCGCCAAAATGGAGGTGTGACGACAAGTTCCTCTGCGCTAACTTCCACTCCAATTTCAACATTTTCGAGAATTTGACGGATATCTTTAGCAGAAAGCTTTGTCCCGAGACGTGCATTTATATATTGAGGTGTCACAAATATGGAATTCATGAAGCTAACCTCAGGCGCTCCGCTGTCGTAAACCATCCCTAATTTAGCACCATAAAAATCAACAAGATCTTGGCCTATCTTTGCTAGAACTCGGTCGTTTTGCAGAGGGCTCTGGCCCTTAGTGTAGCGAATCGCGGCATCAGTAAAAATGCCATGCCGCATCATACTTCTACGAACTGTATACATATCAAAAGTCGCACATTCAATCACAATCGAGGTCGTATTTTCATCGACTTCTGTTTCGGCTCCACCCATAAGCCCTGCGAATGCCACGGCTTTATCACCACATGAGATTACGATGTCTTCAGGAGTGAGTTTGATTGTCTTGCCGTTCAACAAAGCTAGCTCTTCACCTTCTGTGGCCATCCTTGGATATACTTCTGGTTTCTCAAGACCACTTACTTTTTTTAGCTTTTCGTAGTCAAAAGCGTGCGTCGGCTGTGCCGTTAGATGCATGTAGTAGTTGGACCAATCAACAATATTATTAATTGGCCTAATCCCCACCCGGGTGAGATATGCCTGTAGCCAGATCGGGCTTGGCTGAACGCTCAAACCTTCAACAACTTGGAGCATGAAGCGATGGACTTTATCTGGCACTTCATTTTTAGACGTAACTTCTAGCTTTGAAGTTTTTTGGGGAGCAATTACATTTCGATACCAATCAGGGGAAGTATATTTAAGGCCCTGGATTCCAGCGAGTTCTCGAGCTAGACCTATTTGGCCAAAACAATCTGGGCGATGCGTAAACATCTTATTCTCAAAATCAAGCAATAAGTCTTCCAAGCCATAAAGTTTGCTGAATTCTAAGCCTGGCTCAGGTTTTACGTTACTCATCTCCTGAAGATTAATTTCCAAAATTCCGTCATGATCCTCGCTGATTCCTAATTCTTTTGGGCTAGCGATCATGCCGTTGCTCATCACCCCACGAATCTCGCGCTTTCCTAATACAAAAGGTTCGGCTTCGTCGTGTGAGCTGGGTACTGTTGCTCCTGGTGGAATCCAAGCTACCGTCAGACCTTCGCGAACATTTGGAGCTCCACAAACAACTTGAATAAATCCCGAGCCGCTAGTCGCGAGTTCCGAGTTGGCGCCGCCAGCATCAATCATACATACGTGTAGATGATCAGAATCGGGGTGAGGTTCGCAAGAAACGACTCTGGCGACAACTATTCCTTCAAAACGCCTACCGTATTCTTCGTAGCTTTCTAAGCCTCCAAGTCGATTGGTCGCCAATCGAATCAGCTCGTTTGTGCCTATTTCGCGTAAGTCTTTTTCTGTACCACCAGTCCACTTCATAATACTCAAGCTAGCTCTCATCGTGTGCCTGCCAATTCTGCTTCTATCTTTTTATAGTCTTCTTTCAGCATATCTATGATTTTTTCGTAGCCAACTTTATCGACATAATCCCAGGCGGCGAGATAATCAAGTGCATTATATTGCCTAAGCTCTTCCATCTCATTATCATGCCTACTCTGCTGTTTAAGCACATTCATATAGATATGTTTATGTATTGCATGCACTGGTATATGCACTAGAGTTTTCATCGTGTGCTCACTGCCGAATAACTCTCGCCATCTGTCCCCTAGATCAACCCCGCCAGTGCTCTTATTGGAATATACCGTGTTGTCAGTAAGTAGTACGTGAATGATCTCGTGTGTAAGTACATCAGTAAATCTATCAATGGTAGTTCTTGAGCTTACCATAAGAGGGTCAGAAAAACTTGGCCCAATAAATGGGGCAATATTTACGTCTATTGTGCTTTGGTAGAAATCAAGGCCAGTAGCCTGACACATCGCCATCATAATCGACTGCTCATCTATCGCCCACTTCTTTTTGTATAGCACTACGAGATCATCGATTTTTTCTTTTGTGGGCATCTCTGCATCAAATAGCTTTGCCAGGTTAGCGGAAACTCCCCTCATGAATAATATTGAAGCAGCTATTCGTACCTCAGGTAACTTGCTCATCGTGTGCCTCCAAACTGGCGGAGGAATTCAAGCTTCCCTGAATTAAAATGGCGAATGTCTTCTATATTGTTCTTCATCATGACTAGACGCTCCACGCCAAAACCCCAGGCAAAACCAGTGTGTATTTCTGGGTTGATGCCACCTTCGCGCAAGACATTTGGGTGAATCATACCCATACCCATTAACTCAATCCAGTGTTCGCCAGAACATACCGCGCAGTCACTTTGCTCGGGTTCACAGAATGGGCATGTTAGGCTAAATTCAAAGCTAGGCTCAGTGAACGGAAAGTAAAACGGCGTGATTTTTACGTCCACCTCTTTGCCAAAATAATCACCCAGAAACGTCTTCATGGTACCAACAAGGTGGCCTACTTCAATATGTTCGCCCACATATACACCCTCGACTTGATGGAAAGTGTGTTCGTGGCGAGCATCAAGATCTTCATTACGGAAAGTTCGTCCAGGTACAACTACTGCAATTGGCTCATTGGTTTCTAGATTCGCACGGTATTTCTTCAACATTCGGTTTTGCATGGTAGAGGTGTGCGCTGGCGCAATCAGGCCGTCATCAGTCATAAATGTATCCCAATCATCACGCGCTGGGTGCCCTTCAGGGAAGTTGAGGCTCTCAAACATATGATAGTCATCATCAATTTGGCGTGATTCCTCAATAGCAAAGCCCATTCTTTGGAATATTTCGCTAATCTTCTCTAGTTCGCGGGTTAAAACGTGCTGACTGCCTAGGCTTGAATCTAGTAATCGAGGTCGTTTTTCAGTAGGTGTATTAGGAGCCCATGGTGCAGTCACATCTATCGGTTCAACAGCTTCTTCGGCTTCTGCCTCGGCCCATGACTCTACTTCAGCTCGAAGAGCATTTACTTCTTTGCCGAGTTGGCTTTTTTGCTCAGCTGGAGCGGTCTTTAGAAGCGCAAACAAAGCCCCAAACTGCGGTGATCTTAGGAGTTCTTTTACTTCTTTTGAGCTCTTTTCTGATAGTAAAGCTTCACGAGCCTTAATCACATCATCAATCGTATAATCCATATCTGATGAATAGTATAGCAATATCCCAGTACTTTGTGCGACAAAGTACCAAAACATGGGGGTGTAAGAGAACTATCACTATGATGCAGTTGCAATAGAACACAATGCAGGCCAGAACTCACCATTTTTCTGTTTAATCCTATATTGAATAAAAATGGTTCAAACACCTGGCCTTTAACAATTGTATCTTTTACTAACATCCTCATCGGAAAGTCTCTTTTTATACCCCCCTACCCCAATATTTGTGCTCGCCTATGCTCGCAGTTTTATTATTCGTAAGCATCAAGTCTGTACTTTTTTATTCTTTTATGCTTTAATATATTAATTATGGCTTTGAATTTTGCTATTGACGGTGGAGTCGCGACTGGCGGAAGTACTCTTGCAAAAAACGTTGCAAGAGAGTTTGGTTTTGAAATTATACCTACATCGCAAACATACCGCGGTCTTTCACTCCTTATGGCGCGTGAAGGTCATGCGGCTACTGATGTAACTGAAGCATATATAGTTGATTTTCTTCTCGAGAACAAGGGGCGACTAGCGTTGACTAGTGCAGGCATCGAAATAGACAATGAAAACTGCTCAGTAGAAGCTGGCCAGGAGATTCATGGAAGAGGCGCATCTATAGTTTCAGCGATACAGACGGTACGTGATGAATATGGCAATCCTGCAGTATTAGCATGCACCGCAAATTCACCAGTTAACACAGTATCAGAAGGTAGAAATGAATTTAGACTATTTAGTGGTGCGGACAAGCTACTTGCCGGCGTATATCTTCACGCCTCTGCTGAATCACGTATCCAAAGATTCCGTAAAGAAGCCGCCAGAAGGCTTAACAAATCTCCTGAGGTAATTACAGACCAAGAAATAGCCGTCATGATCTTAGAGCGTGATCTGAGTGATATGAAAAGGACGACGGAACCTCTTATCCCCCACGAGAACGCGCTAGAACTCGACTATAGGTCTGCTGAAGGTATGTCAGAACTAGTACAGGCAGTACGAGCGAGACGACAAGTTAAAATCGACACCGGTCCACGACATATGACAGCTGATAGAGTATTTCAAGTTGCGTCTACTATGATCGACGTCGCCCTGCGCACTTGAACATAACTCACTAATCTACAGTACTTAAACACGCCCGAGTAAGGGCGTGATTAGTTTAACCTGCAAATTATGTATTTGCACAAAATAGTGGGGTCCGGGGTGTAAAAGCATTCTATCCGATGAAGATGTTTGTAAAAGCTACAATTATTAAAGGAACGGTGTTTGAAGGCTTTTTATTCAAAAAAAGATTAAACAAAAAAGCCTGAGTTCGTTCCTGCATTGTAGTCTTTTACAACAGGTTCATAGTGATAGGGTGCTCCTACCCCGGCGTTTTGGTACTTTTATGGTAAAAGTACGAACAAGTTTGGTACTTTACTAAAGAACCACTTACGACGGCTCGATAAACGTCAGTGCTTTACCAGTCTTACCAGCACGGCCAGCTCGACCAATTCGGTGTACATAGTCAGAATAGCTCTGAGGAGTTGAGAAGTTGATTACGTGAGTAATCCCGGGGACGTCAATACCGCGCGCTGCAACATCTGTAGCAACTAAAACATTGGTGTGGTTTTCTTTGAATTTATCAAGTGCTCGTTTTCTTTGACCCTGAGTTTTACCACCGTGTAATGAATCAGCTTTAAAGCCTCTTTCAACTAGGGTCTTACTAAGCCTCTCAACTGACCTCTGGGTGTCGTCAAAAATCAATACCTTTGAGGCCTCTTCAGCAATCAAAATGTCATGCAATTTGTCGATTTTGTGCGAGGAATGCTCCACTTTGACAATCCCCTGCTCGACATTGTCGGTAGTATCGCCGGTCTTGACGGAAATTGATACCGGGTCTTTAGAAAAATCATCAATAATACTGCGAACTTTTGCATCCATAGTTGCAGAAAAGAAATACGACTGTCTAGTCGCAGGCAATTCGCCCAAAATATAGCGCATATCATTCACAAAACCCATATCAAGCATGCGATCTACTTCGTCCAAAACCACGATATTGTAGAGCTTCATCTTGATACTGCCTCGTTGGATATGGTCTTTAATGCGGCCAGGTGTGCCGATGACTATCGACGGCTGTCTTGAAAGAGACTTAAATTGTGGCCCCATTGGCGAGCCTCCAATAAGCACAGCATCAAAGATGCCACTTCCTCGCGAAAGACTGCTCAATTCTTGGTGAATTTGTTGTGCTAACTCTCGAGTTGGTGCGACGATCAGTGCACTCTTTGCAGGGTCAGTAATTAACATGTGTAGAACTGGTATCCCAAATGCTACGGTTTTTCCCGTTCCGGTGTTAGCAATACCAATCACATCTCGACCAGCTAAACCTTCCGGGATAGCTTGATCTTGAATTGGTGATGGGTTCACAAACCCACGCTTTACTATATTGCTTGCAATCAAGGGTGCAATTGCAAAGTCACTGAATGTATTCTGGGGGACATACTGTTCTTCAACAACAGCCCTTGCCGCCTTCACAAAACGCTCTGGCGAAATATATTCTTTCTTGCGACCTTTTTTCTTTTGAGAAGATCCGCCACCAAATGCACGACCATTAAATCTTGCAGTTGGACCACTAGCCCTTTTTGGGCCACTAAATGACGATCTTCGTCTAAAGTTTGTATAAGACATAAAAAAATGAATCCTTCTTTTTATTAAGAGGTTAATATCTTCGGTGTCACAATGAACATCGAGATATAACTTCTTGGCAACTCGGATTCATCAATAACAACTAAAAAGCATTATACCACAGCGTGGTCGTTTCTACAACCTTGATTGCTCTTAAAAATCAGTGGTATGGATCGCGACAACAAGATAGTATGGCATCATCTGACCGTTCAATTCTGCTTCGGTGAACTTCACAGCAGCATAACCAGCTAACTGAGATTGAGAATCATATAGACAATCTCTATGGCCTGCAGTCGAAGCCAACCAACCATTTACTGATGCAACTACATCTTTTGATGGCTCAAGTGAAAGGTTTTCGCAACCAGTCGCAGGGTAGTAACCACTTTCATTGATTTCGTCCATGAATATCCCACCATCGGCGTTCTTGTGAGAGTAAACTCCGCTTGAGACCATCTCTTTGGCGCGCATTTCAGCGATTACCTGCAATCTACTATCCATAACTAATTCTTTCAACCCGGCCTGAGAGCGATAATTATTAACCTGCTCGAGTATTGCGTTTGGGTCTGGCGAGTCAGAATGTACAACCGCAATCGATGAGACTGCTTGTGCATTATTTGAGAGATTTAACTTTGCCGACGGGTGTGAAATGTTCAAGATCGCGCTGGCGAGTATTACTAATATTGAAGTCTGGATAATTGCCCAAAAAGTACGACGAATATTCTTAACTAGACGTTTATTAGAACCCTTCCTAACATCGTGGAGTGCTTTCAATAAAGCTTGTTGCTCTGAAAGAAGAATAGTTTGGCTCATAAGACCTCCTGCTCCACCAAAGGAAAAAAGGTGAGACTAGAATATCTCACCCTCCTAAAGTACCTATATTATAGCACTTTTTAGTGCTTATGTCTATAGGTTACGAAATCCCGAGTACTTGATTGAACCTCGGTCGGTCAAAGCCTAAAATCGCAACGTCGTCTTGGCCTTCTTCGCTGATAATTGTAAACGGTACACCGAGTTGACCACTTTTTTCGAATAATTCTTGTGCTACAGCTTGATCTTCATCGGCCATTTTTACTTCAAAATCAATATCTTTACTCTTCAGATAACTCTTGAGCTGGATACAGAAACCGCAAGTATTAGTACTGTAAATGGTAATCTTTTTCATTAGCTACATTATATCACTTAGATATTTACAAATCCCAGTGCCAGTCGCGGATTTCCGGCATGTCTATGCCGTGCTCAAAGATATAGTTTTTGTGTTCCACTAGTTTCTCTTGCATTTGTTCCTTGAGCTTCATGGCAGCCGGTGAGGTTAACTCTAGTCTTATTATGACATCCATCACTAGATCAAACCTATCAAGGTTGTTCATGACCGTCATGTCAAAGGCTGTAGTGATAGTACCCTCTTCTTTGTAGCCACGTACATGCAGGTTCTGGTTCTTCCGGCGATATGTCAGTCTATGAATTAGCCAAGGATAGCCATGATAGGCAAATATGATCTGTTTGTCTTCGGTGAAAAGATCGTTGTACTCCATGTCATTCAAGCCATGAGGATGCTCGTTGTCTGGCTGGAGACGCATTAGATCAACCACATTGACCACTCTGATCTTTAACTTCGGTAGCGCTTTTCTGAGAATAGATACTGCTGCCAATGTCTCTAAAGTTGGCACATCTCCCGCGCAGGCCATTACTACATCTGGTTCATCCCCCTGATCGTTGCTAGCCCACTGCCAAACCCCAATTCCGTGGTTGCAATGAATTTCGGCTTCTTCCATTGTCAGCCACTGTGGGCTTGGGTGCTTACCGCAAACTGTCAAGTTGATGTAGCCTCGGCTTTTTAGGCAGTGATCGACAACAGATAGCAAGGTGTTAGCGTCTGGGGGGAGGTAGATCCTGACTGAATCAGGTTTTTTGTTGACTAGATGGTCAATAAAGCCTGGATCCTGATGCGTAAAGCCATTGTGGTCTTGCCTCCAAACATGAGATGTCAAAAGATAGTTCAGGGAGGCAATTTTCTTGCGCCAGGTGAGCTCAGAACACATCTTGATCCATTTAGCATGTTGGCTGACCATAGAGTCGACAATCCTTATAAATGCTTCATAGCTGTTGAGTAGACCATGACGCCCCGTCAACAAATATCCCTCTAACCAGCCTTCCACTGTATGTTCACTTAAGATTGAGTCTAGAACTGCACCATTAGTATGCAAAAATTCATCAGCGTTTTGAGTTCGGGCCATCCACTGACGATTTGTAATTTCAAAAACTTGCTCAAATCGGTTAGAAACCGCTTCGTCGGGCCCGAATATTCTGAAGTTGTGATGATCTGAGTTCAGCAATACAACGTCTCTCAGATACCTACCCAAAACATGCGCATCGCCTTCACCGATTTCACTTCGCTTTTTAACGTCTAGTTTATATTCACGAAAATCGGGTAGATGGAGCTCAAGCAGTAACTCCCCTCCGTTAGCGTGTATATTGGCACCCATTCGTTTTACACCTTTAGGGATGAACTGCGAATAAATATCTAGCAACTTTCCATTTTCATCAAATAGCTCTTCGGGGTGATAGCTCCTCAGCCAATCTTCCAGAACCTTGACGTTTTCAGGATGTGACCCATCTACTGCCAGAGGCACTTGATGCGCCCTAAAGTTGCCCTCAACCTTCTTACCATCGATTTTCTTCGGCCCTGTCCACCCCTTTGGCGAAATAAATATAATCATTGGCCAACGAGGGCGAGTAGTGTCTTTATTTTCACGTGCATGTCGTTGAATACGTTTGATTTCGTGAATGCAGGTATCAATTACTTTTGCCATAGCTTGATGCATGTCAGCTGGGTCACTACCCTCAACGTAATGAGGCGCCCAACCATAGCCACGAAATAGCTGATCAAGTTCTTCCCTTTCAATCCTAGCCAAAATTGTAGGATTGCTGATTTTGTAGCCATTAAGATGCAATATTGGCAATACAGCACCGTCGGTGATCGGATTCAAGAACTTGTTTGAATGCCAAGCTGTCGCAAGTGGCCCCGTTTCTGCTTCACCATCGCCAACAACACAAGTAGCGATCAGATCAGGATTATCAAAAACTGCCCCAAACGCGTGACTGACAGAGTAGCCCAACTCACCACCTTCATGGATCGAACCGGGAACTTGCGGTGAAACATGGCTCGAAAGCCCGCCGGGGAATGAAGATTTCTTGAATAGCGTTTTGAGACCTTCTTCATCTTCGGAGAATTCAGGTCTAACTTCAGCAAAAGCTCCTTCAAGATATACATTGCTCATTAGAGCTGGGCCTCCGTGACCAGGCCCAGAGATATAAAGCATATTTAAGTCATGCTTGGTGATAGCCCTGTTTAGATGGGTATAGATAAAGTTCTGACCAGGCGTTGTGCCCCAGTGGCCGAGTAATAACTTTTTGACATCGCCTAGCTCAAGAGGTCTTTTGAGTAAGGGGTTGTCGCAAAGATATATCTGACCGACTGAAAGATAATTAGCTGCTCGCCAATAACCGTCCAGAGTTTTGACTTCCGCATGATCTAAATACTCACTACTCGACATTTGCCACCCCTATTCCTAATAAGCCAAGAGTTTGATCCAGCATGACCTTTGCCTCGTCAGTGTGGTAGACATAAACCGCCACCGAGCTTGATTCATGGGATATTCTCTCAAGACCGCGTCTATTACGCTCATTATCTATCTTTACCCCTAAAAACTCAAGCAGTTTAAGAATCCTTTTTCTGATAATTGCCGACTGTTCGCCGATACCCCCAGTAAATATGATTGTGTCTACTCCGCCAAGGGATACGCTCAATGCTCCAATATTTTTTGCTACGCTGTGGCAAAATAACAAAACTGCCTCTTTGGCGCCGATTGACTCCTTCTCTTTTTGTAAGAGCGTATACATGTCTGCAGAAATGCCGGAAATTCCTAAAAGACCTGACTTTTTATTTACGATCTCATTGAATTTTTCCGTATCGATTGTGAAATTGTTCTTCATAAAATCTGGTAGCCCCGCATCTATATCGCCGCTTCTTGTGCTCATAATAATTCCAGAGTTGGGTGTTAAGCCCATTGTAGTATCAACTGGGGTCCCATTATCAACGGCAGTTAAAGATGCGCCACTACCGAGGTGGGCCATAATAATTTTTGATTTACCGGCAATCGATCCATACTTCTCACGATGCTGGCTTAAGATCGATTCATATGATAGACCATGGAAACCATATCTACGCATACCTTTATTTCGATATTCTCTGGGTAATGGTACTATTCTCGCCAAGTCAGGAAGATCTCTATAAAACGAAGTATCAAAACATAACACTTGGCTTATCTCTGGAAATATTAAAGTCAACGAATCAATCATTTTTAATGCAACGGGGAGGTGATCGGGGTCGAGCTTCGTCAGCTCTTCAAGATCAGCCCTGACCTTCCCTGTAAGCATAACTGCACGAGAATATTTCTCGCCACCGTGGACAATCCTATGAGCAATTGCCTTCGGAAGATTATCACCTACATACCCTTGGAGCCATTTAGAAAAATGCTTGATTGCTTCAGCATAGGTCATGTGGCCTAAAAATCTACTCCCCTTATTACCGTCAGAATTAATCTGTGACCATGTTGCTACATCCTGACCAATGCCGTTAATACTAGCCGACATTAACCTTTTCCCATTATGGAAAATGTCCACTTTTACGCTAGACGAACCCGCATTAATCGTAATAATCCCACCATCTTGCATACTTACTTTTATTATAGACGAAAACTGCAACATTAAAATTTAAATTCCAACTATTTCAAAGAGTAATCAAAACGCTTAGGCTCTTGGTATAATAAATTGATGCTTAGATATCGCATTGACTACGTGAGGCAGGAGACTCCATCGATTATTGGCTTGAGGCTCATCAAAGAGCCTGGAGAGTCGATGCTTTCGTTCCAGCCAGGTCAATACGCAGCAATTGGTTTTAACAAGGGTATCCGCCCATCTGCGATGCGCTGTTTTTCTATTGCTAGCTCCCCAACCGAACAAGAATTTGTAGAATTCGGGATAAGGGTCGGTGGTCGTTTCACAAAAGCTCTTCAAAAGCTAAAAACCGGAGATCTCATTCACGTTGAAGGTCCATATGGTAATTTCATCTTCAACTCTGCCGAGCACAAGCATGTAATCCTCTGTGCTGGCGGTATTGGAATTACCCCATTTATGAGCATGATCCGATATGCCTCTAACTTACGTCTAAACAATCAGCTAATACTCTTCTTTAGCGCAAGATCTCAAGACGATATTCCATATTTTGACGAGATAAAGAAACTTGCTCATTCTAACCATAATTTACAAATAGTTTTTATCATTGATGGCGACAACAGCAAGATAAATTATCCGCTAAAAGCCTATTCTGGTCGACTAAACGCTGACATTATTAGTCAAAATCTGACTGAATCACCAGATAAATACACTGCGTTTATGTGTGGGCCACCTCCTTTCATGAAAGCCGTAGGCGGAACTCTCTCAACACTCGGTTTACCCAAAGAGCGAATTATTACTGAAGCTTTTAGCCAATCAACTCAACATGGTAAAGGCCACTCGAGAAGTCTACCCACAAATGTCTACATACTTGGTGCAATTGGTACTCTCGCGTGTACTGTTTTAGTAATGGCTAATGACATGTTCAAAACTATCCCTTCAACTATTCTCCCTGAAAAACTAACTGATGGTTCATCAGGAACGTCCAATAGGCAAGCTGATATCGACACACTAATAAATGACCTCCAATCAAAATTATCATCAAATAGTCTTTCTCCTGCGGTTGTAGCTGCAAACCAAGAATTAGCCGCAGCACAGGCAAAAGTTGATGAAATAAATTCAATTAATGCCCAGAGGTCAGGAAAATCATATACTCCATCATACTCAAGTTCTACATCTTCAAGCACTAGCTCCACATCTAGTTCTTCATCCACTTCATCACCCACACCAACCCCCACTCCGACACCAGCGCCTACACCTGCACCAACACCTGTTTGTACGACATCGGCAAGTGGGGTAACTACATGCAAATAACGACATTTACTCAAACAAAACTAGCTCTGGGTAGTGATGTAACCCTAACTTTTTCTGCGTCAATAGATGAAAACGATGCTGAAATAATTTTCAATAAACTTTGGTTGACAATTTATAGGTTTGAAAAGAACTTTAGCCGCTTTATCCCAACTAGCGAGCTTATGAAACTGAATTTTCGTGCTGGTCAGAAGGTCCCTATTAGCAAAGCAATGTACAGGATACTTAGAAAATGCATCGAATTGAGTGAAATTACAGATGGTCTATTCAACCCTTTTGTGTTGCCAACTCTGCATAAACTTGGCTACAAAAAATCTTTTGTTGAAAACTACACTTCAGATTATCAGGAAGATTTCGAGAATAGAGATCTTCTGGCACCTGATAAACTGGAATTAGATGAACGCTTCGCGATGATACCCGAAAATAGCGCAATTGATCTTGGCGGAATTGGCAAAGGTTATCTTGCGGACATGCTATGTAAGTCAAAAACTACGTCAGATTTGCATGGTTTTTGGTGCTCTATTGGAGGTGATGTCGCCGGATTTGGCAAATCATCGTTGGGAGATTGGAAATTGGGGATACAAAACGCACATAATCCGGATGAGCGATTGCTAGAGTTCGATAACCAAAAAGATATTTTCCATATTGCTACATCTGGAACAATTTTGAGAAAAGGTGAAAATGAAAAAGGATCCTGGCATCACATCATCAATCCAAAAACCGGAAAATCTGCTGACAGTGATGTTTTGCTAGCAACTTTAGATAGCCAAAGTACTACAGAGGCAGATGTATTTGCGTCCTGCGCAATCATACTTGGCTCTAACAAAGCCATAGATTGGCTAAAAAAACGCGATGTTGGAAGTGCTCTACTGCAATTAAAAAATGGGGATTTTACTGGTTACGGTTTTCTATATAATATGGCAATGGGGAATCTATGAAAAAATTGCTAATCTTTTTTGCCTCATTTCTTACAATGGCCGCCATTGGCCAAACATTAGCATTCAGCGCACAAGCAAGCAATAGCACCAACATCAATGTGCAGACTATCCCCGGGTCAACTGTGACAGAACAAGTCGCATCTAATGTCAAAAGATCATGGCCCTGGTATGTTTCTCGTGGTAGTGGCCTTTTAGCTGCAGTGTCATTAGTAATTTTAATGCTCTCTGGTATTGGTCAAATTACTGGCGACACATTTCGATTCCTTGACCCGATAACTTCCTGGGCATCACATAGATCACTCGGTATTGTTTTCGGAGGCTCCATAATTGCTCATGTTTTCAGTTTGCTCTTTGACCACTATCTGAAATTTACAATTTTAGATATTTTTGTACCTTGGCATTCGAAATTTCAAGAAGCTTCTCTGTTTGGCTTCAAGATAGGCTCAGCATATTTAGCATTTGGCATTGTCGCCTTTTACCTAAGCATGCTAGTAGTGGTTAGCTCTCTTATATGGATAACGTCGAAGGCCAAACTATGGAAACTAATTCACTTAATGAGCTACGTAGTTATTCTACTCATCTTCTTCCATGCGGTTATGATTGGCACAGATTTATCACACGGTTGGGCTAAAATTGTATGGTACGTATTAGGGGCAACAATATTGGTTGGTAGTATTGTGCGGGGGTGGAGGTCGTTTACGGCATGAGCATAAACTTCAAATCCATAAAAAAAGTTGGGCTTTTAAGTCTTGCCTACGCGATCTTAATTGGTGGCGTCGTATACACTTTCTATGTACTTGGCTCACGTATACGTACTCGCTCTTACCCCGTAGGTAGCATCGAAATAAGCACACAATACTCTACATATTTGGTAGGTGAAGAAATTAAGTTCACTGTCTACAACAAATATAATGGCCCAATCTATATCAATAATTCCTGCCCTGCCGAACCGCTTGAAGTATTCAGGTCCGAAAATGGTAAATGGGTTCATATTCATGATACTGCCAATAAAGTATGTAACCCGAATGATCGAACCGTTGAAGTTCCAGCCAATGGTTCAGTGACTTCAACTTTCAAAGACTGGCCATCGTTGTTTAACAAAGTCGGTAAATATAGAATCGCTACATATGTAGACTACTACGGTAGTATCCCATATTACGATTTTGAAGTAGTGGCAAAACCGCCTTTGCCGGAAATCCCGGTCTTGCTTCCTCTTCCTCAACCGACTTATACGACTTCAAATTCCACCGGAACAAGCAATGCTACATCTGAGAACAACGAATCTACCACCCAACAAACAACCTCCCAAACAACACAAAATCAAACTTCACAGAGTACTACTCAAACTCTGACCGTTACAAGCGGGGGTAGAACGATTGGTTATATCACCGTAACCAATACTTCAACAAATATTACCGTAACATCTATTACTCCTGTTAGTGGTACATACGAAATCTCAGGCAATGGCTCTTCAAGAGTAGAGATAAACTTCAAGAGTGGTGGCGAGACTCAAGTACTGCTTAGAATACGAAATGGTAGCTTAAGAATGAGCATCAATAATTAGTTATTCAGCTATCTTGATACCTGTGAGATGAAGTAAAACAAAATACATACCTACCACAAAGCCAAATAAAAGAAGCTCCAGGGCGAGTCTTTGGTATCTAAGCTTTCTAATCTTTTTTCGGTGTTTATGCTCCTCGACGATTGTGTATATTTGATCTCCAATATGAAGCGACATGAAAGTACCAACACATGAAACAACAATCACGCTCCAAAGCGGCCAGGGGTGTATTAAAATAGTTTTGAAAAGTTTGAAGAGGGCAAGTTTCTCAAATATATCGTTCTTAAATATAAAGCTACCTGCGATAATCAAACCAGCAATTACCCAAACGATAATTTCTGAGTAAAACATTTTAAACCCCGTAACCAGCCTAATCGGGAAATCAACAATAAAACCGGCATCTGCAATTGGAGTACATGTAACAAAGAATGCCCAGGTCAATGCTGTAGCCAGCAAGCCATCTTTTAGGCCGAATTTTAAGATCACAAAAACTGCGTACCCTAACAGAATCGCAGTTAAAATTAGAAATTTTCTCAGGCCAGATCTCTTTTTTGTTTTGGCAACCATAAGTAGCATTGTACCAGGATTATTTCAGATATTTACTAAACTTATCTCTGAATTTTGCTAGCTTAGGGTTAATCACCACCTGGCAATACGGCGACGACTGATTTTGCTGATAAAAATCTTGATGATAATCTTCGGCTGGGAAAAATTTACCATCGATTATTATTTCTGTAACAATAGGCTTCCCCCAAAGTCGTTGAGCATCCCGAATTGACTGTTCAACAATTTCAACTTCATCCTTTGAGCAAATAACAATTGAACGATATTGCGATCCGATGTCTGCACCTTGACGATCTTTGGTTGTAGGGTCGTGAACAGAAAAAAATATCTCGAGTAATTCTTTCAGGGTGATAGTTTTACTGGAATAGCTAACTCTGATAACTTCGGCATGATCGCCAATTGATTGATACGAAGGTTCTGGTGACACCCCTCCCCCATATCCTGAAACAACTTCTGTGACACCCTTAATATTCTGAAAAACTGCTTCGACACACCAAAAACAGCCACCACCTAATATAATCTCCTTATTTTCAGGCATGAGCATTTTTTTCTCGGTGCTGACAACCAGCCCAACAGCAAGGTCTGCGCATATCTTTGCGCATCTTATCAAGGCCTACAACAATTCTTTTTGCCCGTGTTTCATCTTTTTTTGCATCTGTTACCCAGCATATCCATTCGTTCCTTGCGAGTGGAGTGATATCCTTCCAAACATCCGTTACCTTATCATCGCTCAGTATGGCCGTTGCAAAATCCTCAGGCATTTTGTGGACTACCCCATCTTCGAGAACAAGCTTATTCATGCCCTTATTATACTATTTTAGTAATAGCTAGTACCTGCTAATTTGTCTATTGAATGCCCTAAGGTGGTTCTCAGAGCCAGATCTCAAAGACTCGAGCGCATAGATTATATCAGGTTCTGTAGTTGTTGCTAATTGATTTGAGATGTCCTTTATGTCTCTTTCTTCGATTGCAACTCCAACTTGATATGCATCCATCTCGCCAGTCAAACCTTTAGCGATCAGCTCATCATAAAGTTGTTGAAGATCTGTGTTTTGAAACTTTCCAATCTGGTCAATTCTTGGATCTTTTATATTTCTAGCCTCTAAAAGAGTGAGTACCTTCCCTTGGTGGGTGCTCTCGCTGTTTAAGATACTCCCGAAGACCCTCGCGCCATATTTTTCATATAAAACGGTGTAAACATCATGAGCTAATTTTTCTTCTTCAATTAAGTAAAGTAGCTGTCGTTCTTGGCTATCGAAATTACTTTTTACAGCCGTATCGTCCTGCTGTGTTGGTGGTATGGAGACATCTTCGACAATCATGGCGCTGTCGTCATTCATCATTTCATCATTATCAGAATTATTAAATGTATATATTCCCAGACCAATAAGTGCCAAGGAAAGCACTGTGATAATAGCTATCGCAAACTTCTTTTCCATACCAACCTCTCTTACTATTTTGCTAGAACTGCTTCAAATTGTCCTCTATCAAATCCAATAATTTTATCCATGCTTCCGTCTTCATGTTCGATCGTGCTAAACGGCACTCCACGTTGGCCACTGATGCTGATCATCGCCTGTGCGGCATACGGGTTTCGGTCAACCATGTATTCCGTAAATTCGATGTTTTTTTCTTCTAGCCAGTGCTTCAACTTAATGCAGTATGGGCATGTTGTCGTGCTATAAACTGTTATCTTCATATTCTCTCCTTTAATTACTTGATTAATACACCGCCAATTTCTTGAACATCCGTCAGACCCCCAAGATCTACAATGTTCGTAAAACCATAATTCTTCAA
The DNA here is from genome assembly GCA_020428535.1 of Candidatus Saccharimonadota bacterium. GTDB lineage: Bacteria > Patescibacteriota > Saccharimonadia > Saccharimonadales > JAGQMS01 > JAGQMS01. The sequence goes on along the minus strand of JAGQMS010000001.1, from coordinate 67,056 downwards.
TATTGTCGCGGCTTGTGATGAACGATTACCACTGTGGCAGTAAACATAAATCTTACTGTCTTTGGGCAGTTGTGGCATTTGCCCACTCTGTAAAATCTGCAAGTCGTAGTTGGTAGAAGTTTCGAAATGGTTATCCGCAAATTCTGCAGGTGTTCGCACATCAAATAAATATGAGCTTCCAGATGTCACTTCGGTTTTTATACTATTAAACGTCAAACTCTGTTGCGACGGGTCAGTAGATTGTCTATTGGCGTCTGGAAGTTTTGTGAACCCAAATATCCCCAGACCCAGAAGCACAATAAATCCTAACCAAAGCAATAACTTTTTCATCTTACCCTCTCCTTTTCTTGGCATTTGTCACAACGTCCGCTAATCACAATTCTTCCGGCAATATGACAACCTTCTAATTGTCCTTCAACAATTGGTACAACTAAATCCTTAAGTTGGGCATCTTTTAGGAGACCGCAATTGTCACACATAAAATGATCATGTTCATTAGTATTTTGGTCATACCTCATGGCGCCGTGTAGATCACTTGGCGCCAACCCGATAACCCCACGTCTAGCAAGTCTCGCTGTCGCTCGATGCACTGTAGTTGCGCTCAGGTTAGGATATGTTTCTCTCAACCTATCTAGCAAATCAATATTTGTCGCATGCCCGAGTTCAGCAATAAGCTTTTCTATTGCACTACAATACTTTGTGCTACGCGTATTAGTACTTGTCTTTTCTTTCATCAGAATAAGAATATCAAATAAATTGCTTATTGTAAACAATTTACATTAATATTTTGTTCTAGCTCACATGGCGCTGGTATTGGCGGATCGACAACGGCAAGAAAACGGCGATGTATCTAGATCAAAATAATATCGCCTATACTAGTTCTAATTTCAATGCCCACAAACTAGATGTCGATAAGTCCTTGGCCAAGAATCGAATTAGATTCGCAGGTCTAAGCACCTCTAAATCTCAGATAATTACATGCGGTGAAGTCCCTACTGTTTCTAATATTCGCCTGAAGTACCCGATTTTCATAAAGCCAAAGGATCGTGGTGGAGGGCTAGGCATTAGCCCCGATTCAATTGTTCACAATTTTGAAGATTTATGTGCACAGGTTGCCTTCATCTCAAAGAGATAACGTGCCGACTCTCTGCTGGAAGAATACCTCCCGGGTCGTGAATTTAGCGTAGCGATTCTTCGTAACCAGAAGACTAATGAACTCATTTCGATGCCGATCGAACTTGTTGCCCCAAAAAACATAAATGGTGCAAGAATTTTGAGTTCTCGCATCAAATCAGCAAATACAGAAGTCGTCAAAGAACTGGCCGACCCCGAGCTTAAATCAAAGATTGTTTCTTTCGCTCGAGACGTCTTCAGGGCCCTTGATGCAAGAGACTACGGTCGGATAGATATTCGACTTGATAAAAACGGTGAGCCAAACTTTCTTGAAGCAAATTTGATTCCAAGCCTAATAGACGGGTATGGCTCGTTCCCTAAGGCCTGCGCAATTAACGAAAATATTGGCTATGAGCAGATGATCATGCAAATCGTCGGACTTGCGCGTTCCAGAATTGATAGTACTCTGTCAGTCTAGTGTTTGACGTATATCGTGGATGGGTAAGTCCCGCTGAAGATTAGCGCCCCATCTGTAGCCGTAACAGATTTTGCTTCAAAGTTGTCAGCGCGAATTATCGCATTGGACGTACCCGTTCCTAAGACTTTTGAAGCGATATCTACGGGCACTGAAAACCTGTTCACTTGAACTTGCTCAACTTTATAACTCAGTATGTCGTTTGTTACAGATGCCTTTGCCTTAAAATACAGAGCCGGCGAAGAGCCAACTAGCTTTTTGCCATATTCGATACCCTTGTCTATATCTTCTTGGCTGTAACCAACCCCGCCAATGAAATTGATAAACTCTTTCAAATATGTGGTGTCGATATTCCCTGAAACTTCTACAGTACCAGGTGAAAACTTAACTTGGGCATTCTTGAGCGGCATCCAAAGCCAGTCTGTATTGGCTGCTGCGGCCGTCAACTCAACATCACTAACATTCAAGCCATTTACGCTCACTGGGTCTGCAAAAACTGTCTTTTTACCAGGTTTCAGTGGGTTATCGGGCGCAGTTGCATAATCTAAGAAATTGGTCTTTGTTGTTGCTAAGAAGCTTTGATAATCAGCTTCAGAATATCTTATGCCCAAATCTCTGGGTTTATTCGCGCCTAATAGGTTCGATGCGCCAGGCACTACGCCAAACCAACCCCCCACCAAAATAACAACTAATAATATAGATGCTAAAATTCCCAAGAATATCTTTAGGCCTCGATGTTTTTTATGAACTTTCGGAGTTTCTTGCGGAGCATTTTGTTTGCCATCAGCCTGAGCATTATCTAGTGCAGTACTGTTTTCTGAGTTCATATCGAGTACCTCCTACACTTCCATCATACACCCGCGTGCAAATTATCTATATTTCTTGACCACAGCTTCTAGCTTACATATGATTGATATGTGAAATACGCACTTGTTACAGGAGCTAATAGAGGAATTGGTAGAGCTTTTGCTTTGGAACTACTCGCTCGTGGTTACTTTGTTTTTCTTGCCAGCAGAAACGAGAACGAATTAGAAGAATTTCGTAATAACGATAATATAAAGATAGTGAAACTTGATGTTTCAATCGACCAAGATATTGAAAATCTTGCTGAAAACATACTCCAATCGACCGGCCGTCTTGATCTTCTAATTAACAATGCTGGCGTAAATGAATTCAATGGTAGCGAACAATATGATCTGGAAGAGCTAACACGGGGAGGTTTACAAAGATTTCTCGATGTCAATGCAATCTCGCCAATTTTGATTATAAAAAATCTATTGCCTCTTCTGCTAAAAGGTGACGCAACGGTAGCCAATATCTCAAGTTGCCGAGGCTCGTTTCATGATGAATATGAAGAAACAGAATGGAACTCTCGTGGCTATGGCTATCGCTCAAGCAAAGCCGCGCTTAATATGATGAACTTTTGCCTCGCAACAGAATTTGGCGACAAGCTTTTAACTGTTGCTTTCCACCCAGGAGATGTAAAAACGGACATGAACCCTGAAGGTAGCGATGACCCTAAAGAAAATGTACAGAAAATGCTCGACGTGCTATATGGCTTAGATAGAAAAGCTACCGGCTCTTTCCTGAATTTTGACGGGTCTGTTTATCCATATTAGATAGTTTGGCTTCCTATCTCAACGAAATTCGGGGAGATGAGCTAGATAACACTAGCTATGTACAAAATAGTATACTTATGCTATAATATATACACCTGACGGTAATCCACCGTCACTAGGCCGAAAGGCAGCACATTCATGTTCAATCCGTTCAAATTCCTGAGGTTGCGTCGTCAAGCCAAGGAGACACCGGTAGCGGTACCGGCACCCTACTGGGAGGTCTCCAGGCTCCGTGGAAGCAAGGTCTACATCATCAAGAAGCGTGTGGTCGAGGGTTACCATGCCCCAATCCTCCACGCCATCGATGGCAAGATCTTCTTCTCGAGCGCCGAGGAAGCTCAGAGCATCATCGACACGGGTGGCCTCTGGCCTCTCTGCGTCGGCAATGCCGACACCGCACTCCGCTGGAGTGTCGACACTCGCAAACCGATGTCGACCAACAGCCGCGACCAGGGAATCGCCTTCAACCTCCGTGGACCCACAAACCGCGAACGATATGGCAGTATCTACGTTCAGTTCCTGACCGAACTCCACGCCAAGATCGCCCTTGTTCCCGACTGGTACCACGACGAGGATGACCGAGCCTGGGCTGAAGCCCGGACCGTCATGATGAGCGACCTCTTCAATGAGCTCAACAGCACCTGGGCCGAGCTCACCAGCGAGGAACGGATGCTGAAGTGCAGTGAGCGAGCCGCACGCTGACCAACCCCGTCGATCGAGCGACATCACGAAGGATCACGCTCAGGCGGGGTTCTTCAATTTCAGAAATACTTGCAACATATACACCAAGGAAAACAATAGTACTTATGCCTGGCTGGCGAGGTAGGATAAAAGTAATTCCAATCCAGCCGCCCGCTACAATGTAGCCGGGGGGCTGTGACTGGAATACGAACCTCGGCCTTGCCGTACGGTTCGAATCCGTTAGCTACGCTAAATAAGAAAATGCGGCCAGGTCTTTCTGACCTAACCGCATTTTCTTGGCTGACCTTATTGGATGATTTTAGAACTATGCAAGTGGATAAATCACATATTTTGGGATTCCAGGAAGTCGTTTTCTGAATCCTGATTTTGCCGCAAGAATATTCTTACTCCTTGGAAGATTAATCCATGGATCCATCCATGTATTTTTGTGTCTTACCAAATAATGTCCTGAAGGGTACTTTTTTGACCGTCCGATCAGTACGATCGCACCCTCCTTCAGTAAGTAAGGGAAAATATGCGGTTTCACGTATTTGCGTTCGTATAAGAGTCCCTGATCTACTAATGCCTTGTTCAGATCTTTAACCCAGAACCTATCACTGGTGGCTTGCTTACTACTTAATAAACCTAGCGCATCTTTGTATGAAACTCCTAGGACAAAGGCAAAACATGCGATACCACACCCATATTCAAATTCTTGAGTAATACTCTTCTTCATGCGAAAAGTGTAACTTTTATATTTTTATATACAAGCAAAAACACCATGGAAAACCATAGTGCTTATGCTTGGCTGGCGGTTTCCCCTTTCCGCTTGCTTGAAAAGAAAATACTTATAGTGCTTTCTTTTCTGCGCTACGCTTCACCAAACCTTTTTATCTTCGATAAAATACGGTTCAAATCCTAGCCTGGCCAGAACCTTAAAATAAATGTACCACATCCTATTGGACGTGGTACATTTATTTTGGCTGAGCATACAGGTCTAAAACCTTGGATACCGTTGCCCAACCTTCCTTGCAATAAGCTGGTTTCTATGGCCGGGCTAATAGCTCAATATAATTAAGATATTAGCCTGACCATAGTTTTACGGACAACCAGGCATACTAATTATAACAATAACGTAAATACATATTTGACTTAAGTTCGAATTTAGCGTGGCTGGCGAGGTAGGATAAAAGTAATTCCAATCCAGCCGCCCGCTACAATGTAGCTAGGGGCTGTGACTGGAATGCGAACCTCGGCTTTGCCGTACGGTTCGAATCCGTTAGCTACGCTAACTAAGAAAATGCGGCTAGGTCTTGCAGACCTAACCGCATTTTCTTGGCTGGGCATCAAGGACGTTAATATAACTGAATTCGACTCTAATGAGGTTGAAGAAGTGCTAGATGTTAGGAGACAGGAGATAAAACAGTGGATTCGCTTTTTGGCTATTTTTATCAGCTCAGTGTTCGTTGTGTTATTGAAAATAGGAGCTTTATACGGCTCAACTAGATTTTATTATTCTCTGCGTAGCGCGTCTATTGGGTTGATTTTTTCTGCTCGGCGGGCTGGCAACCATACTACAACGAATCCAACAAAAAGCATAAACAAGATCGCGCCCACGAACAACCACCACGGATATGAAAACAGCCAAAAGGTACCATCGACACCACGCGTTCCGGCTAGCAGGTTAAGCAGCCAGTTGACAAGTGCACTAAGCACTGTAGCCCCAACAATACCCAGTACGGCGCCGAACAATGACAACAACACGGCCTCAAACACAAACAAAAGTCGCATATCAATCGAGCGGGCGCCCAGGGACACCATCAGACCAATTTCTTTGGTGCGCTCAAGCAGCGATATGGTCAAGGTATTGAACATGCCCAATACTGCAATAATCATGCCGATACCACCGAAACCAAGCAGCATAAAGTTAAAGTAGCGAAAAATAGTGTTGATTTCTTCGACCGTATCAGCTGGAGATTGTGTCTCTAGCCCAAAACTTTCAATTTGTGAGCGAACCATTTCAATACTGGCAACATCTTTGACGCCTACTTTTAGCTGTGTCGCAGCGTCAACACCTAGCTCTCGAAATACATTGCTCAGCACAAACACTTCAGGACCTCCTCCAGAGCTAATTATGCCAGCTACGGTGAATTCTTGCTTCAATGCTTCCAGATTATCGCTTACTTTTTCGAGAGGAACCTGGATGGAAAGCGTTTGACCCAAGACTGCGCTCGGGTTACTGGATAACCCGATTGATTCGAGCGCGGCAATGTTTATTATTATCGGGTTTTTAATATCGCCTGCTTGAGTAGGCAATACCCCTTCAATGACATCAAGGTAAGTTAACTGTTCGTAGCCTTCATCTATGCCGTAGACAATTGCATCAGATTCTGAATTGCTGAGCCGAAAACTTCCGGGATAAAAGTATGCCTTGCCAAGTGTTGTGACTTCAGCTATGTCACCGACACGCTGGTTGGTGATGTCATCAAGCTTAATGATACGAGAATTTGGTGTTGTAACGTCGATAGTTTTTATGGATTGATTTCCAATCACTTCGTTGGTGACGATATTTTGTAAACCTAGTCCAAATGAAAGCAAAAAATATATTGACCCAATGCCGATTGCTATGCCAAAAAGAGTGAGTGCGGTACGCAGTTTTTTGCTTACGAGGTTACGATAAGCTATCATCAGCAGGATTTTTCGGTCAACGCCGCGGGTATTTCGCATCATTTCTTTGCACCTTTCGCAGCAAGAGTGCTAATGCGGTTTTGTACGTCACTGAGCAGCTGTTTCACCGTTGGCGTTATGTCTTTGTGCTCAATTTGAGTCATTTTTCCGTCTTGTATCTGTACTAGATGCTGGGCTATGGGCAGATACTCTAGGTTGTGCGTTACCAGGATAATAGTTTTGCCTTCGTTTTGTTGAAACTCGGTAAATAATTCGATAACTCGGTCGCCGTTTTTGCTGTCCAGATTACCCGTTGGTTCATCTGCAATTATCACAGGAGCATCGTTAACTATTGCTCGTGCAAAGGCGATGCGTTGCTGCTCACCACCAGAAAGCAGATACGGGTATTTGTGGGTGTAGCTCTGCATATTTACCCGCTCAAGAGCACTACGAGCCTTGTCGTGCGCATCAGCTCTTGAGTAGCCAAGAAAATAAAGGGGAAGTGCAACATTGTCGAGAACATCTAGACTTTTGACCCAGTAGTTTGTCTGATAGATTATGCCAAGTTCGTGGGCGCGGTAATATGCAAGACTATCTTGGTTACTGGTGTATATATTTTCAGATTTATATTTCATACTGCCTGAAGTTGGCTTTTGAAGACCGGAAAGAATATTAAGCAAGCTCGATTTGCCACTACCTGAAGGGCCGAAAATAATAGTAATCTCACTTTTCGGGATGAATATACTGCCTTTTTGGACAGCGGTAACATGCTGCTCGCCTACACTGAAGTCTAGGGCCACGCCATCAACTTCATATAGTATCTCTCGCTTCATTAGTTAGAACCCAAACAATGATTTAAGTGTGTTGAATACGACCGTAAGGGCACTATCGGAAGCACGGCCAATAATGACTGTCTGCGTTTCTCCTACTCCTTCATTGGCAGCAGCGTCTGAAGACAGTGGTTGCACGCTGAATACCCGAGAAGTCGGAAGAGAAGAAATTATCACAATATGTTCTGTAGTCAAGCGGCTGTCTTCAGCTGTTTTACTGTTAAACACCTGCGCGTCCGAACCTTCGGTATAAGCAACTTGACTTGTGGACGGTTCATCAGTGCGCCAGGAAACCACTATTTGCCCCCTCGCCTCCGATCCAGATCCACGAACAGAAGATTCGACAACAATATCACTAATTTTAGGTGGTCTTGTATCCAGAGCTGTGCGGAACGCCTGTCGATCAGATGTAGCCAAATTTCCATCAGCGTCACGGCTTTGGGCTGTCAGAGCGTATTCGCTATCATCAAGAAGATCTTGTATGATAATCTCGTGTTCAACTTTTAGCTCAGAATTTTGAATTTCCTGTGGAGAGCCGTTAACAATTGCGTATGATATCTGACTGGTAGCCGGTACATTTGTTTGCCAAGTAACACGCTGGGTGCTGGTTGGTTCACCGTCTACTGGCTGGAAGCGCAAGTTAAAGATTCGTGGGCTTGGAGGCGTGCTAAACGAATCGATGTTTCCGCGATATTCTGCTTCTTCGGCATCGATAGCAGAAATCATGTAAAAATACTTTGTACCATCACTGAGCCCATCTAGCCTTACTTCATATCGTGATTCTTCAACGGAAGTGTTAATTTCTTTATAACCGCCAAATGACTCACTGGCGCCGTAGTAAATAATTGCTTTGGTAGCGCCTTTGGTGGTAAAGCTAATCGTCCCGCCACTTAGACCAACGTCACTCACGCTCGCTTCTTTAATGACAGGAGCTGGCGAGGTGGTGAAGGTTTGCTCTTGGCTTGTTCCAGTATTTCCATCTTCATCCGTCCATTTTGCACGGTAATAATAAGTTGTTCCGGGAGATAAATTATCTAGTTCAATTTCGTGGGCGGATACTTGGTTGGAATTACCTATTTCGGTGGCACTATACTGGCCACTTTTTGTACCAATAGCAATCTTTGAATCACTGGCTCGATCAGTACTCCAGTTGATGGTTGAACGTCTGGTGGTAACTCCGCCAACAGACGGTCCGCTGACAAGCGTTGCAGGGCTCGTAAACTTACCGGTTGGGTACTCGCTCACGGTGGTGCCGACAGCACCACAGTTGTTAGTACTGTCGCACGCGGCAACTTGGTAGTAGTAGGTTTGTTGCGATAGGCCAGCATCGATGTAGGTCGTGCTGGAACTCGTACCAACCTGACTGAAGGTAGCATTATCCGTCGAGCGATAAATTCGATAGCTGGATATGCCTTCGCCCACGCTTGACGGCGGATCCCATGTAATTGCCAATCGCCAATTACTGGTATTCTTTATTGACACATCAACTATGTCGGTGTTGAGCGGGATGCCGGGCGCGACGGTGTTGGCGGTGAAAGTAGCTGAAGCATAGTTTGCATAATTTATGTTACTCGACTCATCACGAGCGACAACGTAGAGTGTATTGATGCCAGGTTGAGTCGCATACGGCCCGACCGTTAATTCTGTGGAACCAGCTCCAGTATAACTACAAGTAGCAACAGATGGAAGTGTGTTTACGGTGTAGCAATACGTAATGTTATCGACATCGCCAACATATGTGGTTGGTGCGTCCCAGTCAAAGCCGAATGAGTTAGTGGTGTTTGAGGTTGGTGAAGCAATCAGATTATTCGGTTCGCTTGGTGCGCCGCTGGTGTTTATCTTGAGTGTTGCGGTTACATAGGTGGTCGTGTAGTTGCCAGCGACATCCCAAGTACGGAAGTACACCGTATTAATGCCTTCGACTAACGCATCAAAGTCGATGGGGTCTTGTGTCGTATAACTTCCGTCATTTACTAGGAGGTCGGATATGTCGCCGGTGCCGCTATGACTATCTCCATACCAAACACCACCGCTACCTATTCGATACTGCATACCAGCTACACCGGAGTTTGTATCACTTGCCACGCTACCCCCACTGGTAGGCCAGGTCATCTCAACCAGTTTTGTATTGATAAAGCCAGAAGGAGCCGTAATAAAGCCTGGATTATCTGGCGGTGTGTTATCAAACTTGAAAGTAAATTGAAACGAACTAGCAGTGACGTTGCCGGCTTTATCGATCGACCGCAAATTTAGGTAGTAGTTGCTGTTGCTGCTGGTCAGGGGGCTCGCCAGATAACCTGCAGTTGCTAAATCGAGGGACGTGCCACCGACCACAAAGGCGCACTGCCCCCCAGTGTTCAATGGGCTGGTGCCAAGCAGACCCTTGGTTGTGGTCGGGTCAGCAGTCTGGTCAGTACCAAGGTACGCGCAGTACCCGTATATACCAGCATCCGCATCGGTGCCTGCATCCCAGGTAAAGTATGGCGACGAGCCATTAGTCCAGGCCCCAGAGGTAATCGTACTGCCGCCGAATGCTTTGTAGGCAACAATGTTGGTCGGGTTGGCTGACGGCACGGTCGTATCTGAAGTAGCCTGTGCGCTGACTCCATCAAGTGCCACTTGCTCGTCGCCGCTGCCTTTAAGGACTGCTTGCCACTTCATACCGTCAAATGTAACGGGGAAATTTGCAAAGTTGGCATCAATAACCGCTGGTGTGTTTGCTTGGTTTGGATCACCTGATGTTGACCAGCTGCTGCCGTCCCAATACAGCCAACTGGCGCCATCGTCGTTGGATAGCCGATAGGTGATGGTGCCACCGCTTGGGGCTTGGGTGTGGGTAAACGTATCCCAGTGCCAGACCCCTGTTTGCCGGACGCTACTAGCGGGGCTTATCAGCTGGTTGGTCGTGGCATATGGCTTAGTCGTGAAACTGGAGCGCGCCACGTTACTTAATCGCAACTCATCGATCTGGCCGGTAAAACGAGCGCGGGGCTTACCAAATTCCCGACCCCCATAGCCGCTGCCAATGAGTAAAGCCTTAGTGCTAGAGCTGACAGTGACCGACTTTGTAAGTGCACCGTCCAGTGTCCCGTCGATATAGACTTTCATGGATGTACCGTCATACGTTGCGGCAATGTGATGCCAATTAGTGTCAAAGCTGCTCATAGAAGACTGTAGATAGCCATTATCGCCATATGCCCAAACGGCTGCATCAGCGTTGGCTGTGTTGCCGGTACCAGCGTAGAGACGACCTTTATACGGACTGAAGGCACCCACTTCCTCAATACTGTTGCCCCAGCCACCGTTTATACTATTGCCAGCTATTTTTATCCAGGTCGAATCATTGTACTCCCATACCTCTCCGTCACCCGGTGAATTACCGAGACCGGCGTAGAGTTTACCATTAAATACTGTCAGGGTTCGTGCTCGCTCGTAAGTGCCATCAATCCAGCTGCTATTTACCCCGTCACCGCCAATCATGGCCCAGGTCGAACCGTTCCAGAGCCACACCTCAGCATCGCCGGCAGTTGTTCCTAGCCCAGCAGCCAAGTACGAGCCATAAGATGTCAGCGAATCTACTTGCTCGTAGTTCGTCGTCCAACCACTGTTGAGGCTATCACCACCGATTTTCGTCCAGCTGGTGCCATTCCATTGCCACACTTCAGCGTCATTAGCGCTTGAACCGAGGCCAGCTACAAGTTTGTCGTTATAAACGGCCAGGCTCGTAACACGCTCAAAATTTGTCGTCCAACCACTGTTGAGGCTATCACCACCGATTTTCGTCCAGTTGGTGCCATTCCAGCGCCATACTTCGGCGTCATTGGCAGAGTTGCCGAGTCCCGCATAGAGCATGCCGTTAAAGGCAGCCATAGAGTTAATTTCTTCAAAGTTCGTCGTCCAACCACTGTTGAGGCTATCACCACCGATCTGTGTCCAGGTACTTCCGTTCCAGCTCCATACCTCCGCGTCATTCGCGGTTGAACCTAGCCCAACGTAGAGAGTGCCGTTTAGACTACTCATCGAGGTGACCGTCTCATAGGTGTCGTACGCCCAGCTCCCATTGACTCCTTGCCCGCCTATGAATTGCCACGAATTGCCGTCAAAACGCCAAATGAGCGCATTGCCAGCGGTACTCACGCCCATGCCGGCGTACAAATAGTCACCAGCAACTTGTAGGACTTCTACGCTTCTTACGCCGCGAAAACCCCAGCTGAAGTTGACGTAGTCGCCGCCGATGCGTGTCCAGCTGGCGCCGTTCCAGGACCAAACTTGACCGGACAACGTGGCGCTTGAGCTATTCAAGCCCCCATATAGCGTACCGTTGCCGTAAATCATTGAATTGACCGATATGTGCGTGTTCGAAAAACCGCTATTCAGTCCGTCACCACCGATCTGTGTCCAGCTTGTTCCATTCCAGCGCCACACCTCATTGTCGCCGGCGTTATTTCCGAGTCCGGCGTACAGGTTGATGCTATCATTCGTCATGCTATAGACGCCCTCATAGCCTGCACCCCAGCCGCTATTGAGGCTATCACCACCGATCTGTGTCCAGCTTGTTCCATTCCAGCTCCACACTTCACCATCTCCAGCGGTTGTGCCCAAGCCGGCATACAGGTTTCCACCGAAATAATTCATGCTGAGTACGTACTCGTATGTCGTGTCCGCCCAACTACTGTTTACCGCGTCACCACCTATTTTCGTCCAGCTCGTGCCGTTCCAGCTCCACACCTCGGCGTCACCTGCTGTTGCACTCAGCCCGGCATACAAATTAGTGCCATCATTAGAAAGAGACGCGACGGTTTCATAGTTCGTCGTCCAACCACTATTGAGGCTATCACCACCTATTTTCGTCCAGCTCGTGCCGTTCCAGCTCCAGACTTCGGCATCGTTAGCGCTTGCTCCTAGGCCGGCATACAAAGTGCCGCCAAAATAGTTAAGCGAAAATACATACTCAAATGCGCTAACTTGCCAGCTACCATTAATGGCATCACCGCCAAGTTTAGTCCATGTCGTACCATTCCACATCCATACTTCACCGTCACCGGCACCAGATCCTAGCCCCACGTATAAGTTCGTGCCGTCGTTTGCCATGGAAGAAACCGTCTCGAAGGTGTTGGTTGGCCAGCAGTTGTTTAGCCCGTCGCCACCTATCTGCGTCCAACTTGTTCCATTCCAGCGCCACACCTCTGCATCTCCAGTGCCAGATCCTAGTCCTACATAAAGATTGGTGCCGATGATATTAACTGACTCAATGGTCAAGTTGCCATCTCGGTCCCAACTGCCGTTGATGTCGTCTCCGGCTACTTGGCTCCAGGTTGTTGCGTTGGAGTCGGCCAGCTCATAGGTCAGTTTACCCGTTTCATTGTCAAAATACAGCTGGTAGTCACCCTTATCAATAATTTCCTGTCGTTTATCGTGACTGGTTGAGCTGAAGGCACTACTGAATTTTGTCCAAGCTTCAATTGTTTGCTGTTGGCCGAGCCGCAAACTTGAACTATCCGGCGCCGAAATTGAGTCGGTTGTCCCATTAAGAGAAACAGCGTTGTTGAGGTTGCCAATCACAAAACTACCTCCGTCCAACGTGCCGTCATTTCCGTTTGAGGAACTATCTGTTACGTTAGAGCCTCCAGATTCGTCGAAGTGGTAGAGCGCAGCTGTTGATGCGTCGTTTGAGTAGTTCTGAGCCTTTAATCGGGCGACACCACTTGTCACTTCTATACCACTGTCATAACTGTAGTCGCCAGGAACGGATAGGTCCCAGTCATCATTCAAATCTGGGGCTGCAAAGCTGACAGTCTGCAACAACATGACCGCAACAACCGACAAAATACCAGCTCTACTGGCTAGCATTGCAACTCTCCTCATCTTGGGACTGGACAGTTGAGGATACCTCGAAACGAGTTTTCTAGAGAGTCGGCTCTTGGACTTCATGAAAAACCTATAAGAACGGTTGACTACTGGCTTAGCGGACTTTACAACTAGGACTACAAATTGCTTTATGATTACATAGATAAATACGACTGTTCTTTTTGCCGTTCTTAGAAACCCAAAAAAAAGCGCACTTAGACCAGAATATAGTCTCTTAATATGGTACCCTCGCATCTTTGACAAATTATACCGTATACGCTTATCCAATGCCATAGATGGGCTCAAAGCTCACCATCAGTACTGAAGTCACATCTGTACAATCCCTCTCTTCTGAGTCACATTAATAATGAATATTCTTCTGAGGAACGAAAACGGCAAATAGGATCCGAACTTTAATTAACAGATTAGGATTTTACAAATGAAAAATTCATTTCAAAATGATAAGAATAACCAAACCAATTCAACAGATGAAAATATAATAAAACAAATTTGGCTGGCGAGGTAGGATTCGAACCTACGATCTCCTGTTCCAGAGACAGGCGCCTTACCGCTTGGCCACTCGCCATTAACTGATTGTTACTTTAGCACGAAGTTGGTCCGTTGTGGGAGGAAATTCTCAGGGCCTGCAGGCGCTCTTGTCACGTTCCGCGACCCCGTCGCAACTTCTTTCAAAACAAGTTTTGAAGTGTTGACTCCCTTGCGAAATGCCACTGGCATTTCTCACACATGGCCACTCGCCATCAACCTATATATTATTACCTTACTATCAAGCGGTAAGGTGCGCCTTGGCAAGCTCCGCCTGCCCACAGAACTTTCATGCATCAAACAAGTTTGATCCTGAAAGATTCTCTTGCAACGAGCCACTGGCTCGTCTCACACTTGGCACTCGCCATAAATTAGCACATAGGACTTAGAATTTAGAACATAGTTGGATTAGAATGCCTGAAGTGCTTTGTTATTGTATAACAGTTTTGAGGATTCTTCCACCCCTGTCATTTTTTGTTTCTTAGTGAGATAATCGAAAGGAACGAACTTTTTCTTTAGGAGGCAACAATTTCATGAGCGAACAAACAGAAAATCAACAAGTACCAACACATGATGCAGTTTTTACCGGGCTATCTGGCAACGAGATGTATTGTGCGGATGCGATCGGTTATCGCCCAGGCAACATGGTTGTTGGGAACTCAGTCTTTGCGCTTGGTTTGGTGGGCAGTCTTACCTCTGGTTTTAGGAGTGCTCTCGGCGGTGAGGTCACTCAATTCACCCACATGATTTATGAAGGCCGAAGGCTTTCGCTTGAAAGGCTAATTAATGAGCTGGCCCAGCACAGCGGTGACGGCGCAACAAGCGTCAACAGCGAAATTGTTTTTCATGGCAATAACATTGAATTTTTGTCTGTAGGTTCCGCCATCCATCACAAAGATAACCCCGGTGGCCGAACACCCTTCACTACCTCATCTGACGGCCAAGAACTTTTTTGTCAAATAGATGCCGGCTACGACCCTGTGAGCTTTGTATTCGGCAATGTTGCCTATTCTGTCGGTATTGCGCGCGGTATTTTGGGTGGCTTTCGTGCCCTAGCAAAGGGTGAGGTCAAAGAATATAGCGATGTCTTCACAGCAACAAGACACCTTGCTCTTGAAAGAATCATGGCTGAGGCGAGAAGCGTCAACGCCAATTCAGTTGTTGGCATCCAAACAAGCATCTTGCCTTTTGGTACAACTGGCGTGCAAGAAATGATGATGATCGGCACCGCCGCTAATCACCCCAAAGTTAGTGAAATCAGCGACAAAGTGGATGTCATCACCTCCGACCTTACTTGCGAAGAAATGTGGAACGTCACTCGCCTTGGCTACATGCCCCTGCAACTCGTGCTTGGGACTTCGGTTTACTCTCTTGGTGTAGTTGGTGGGATCACTTCTGCCCTGCAAAGCCTAGTTCGCGGTGAGGTCACTGCAATGACCGAGCTAATATACGGCGCCCGAGAAGAGTCTTTGAAGAAAGTTCAGGCTCAAGCAACCGCAATTGGCGCTGACGATGTTTTGGGTATCAAAACCTATGTCTACCAACTTGGTAATGGGCTTATAGAATTCTTGGCAATCGGCACAGCCGTCAAACGAGTCAGCGGTCTCAAGACTAAATCTGATCAGTTGCCTCCACAAGCTATCATCAACGACAAAGACACCTTCATCAACACCGCCGAACTTAGTTTTGGTGTAGATCTCAATAACGGCCGACGGATGCGCTAGCCTAGCTAGGCATCATCAAAGATTCGTAAGAATCAGCAACGAACCGCTGTTCTACAAAATCCCAATTCACAAGTTGCCAGAAGGCAGATATATAGTCGGGTCGTTTATTGCGATAGTCAATGTAGTAGGCATGTTCCCAAACATCAAGTGCAAGCAGTGGTGTGTCACCAGTTTTGATCGGGGTATCTGCATCATGCATGCCCTTCATCTCCAACTCTCCAGAGATGTTCTTTACTAGCCAAGCCCATCCACTACCAAAATGTTTAACTCCTAAATCGCTAAACTGACTCTTGAAAGTTTCAAAATCTCCAAATTTAGTGTTTATCGCGTCCGCTATAGACCCGCTCGGAGCGTTGCTCTCACCTTTGCTGGGTGCTAAGCCAAACCAGTAGAAAGTATGGTTATACGCCTGTGCGGAATTATTAAAAAGCCCGCCTGGCTCTGCTGATTTGATAATTTCTTCAACCGATTTGCTTTCATTCTCAGTGCCCGCTATCAGCCCGTTGAGATTGGTGATGTAGGCTTGATGATGTTTGCCGTAATGAAATTCTAGTGTCTCCCTGCTCAAAACCGGCGCTAGATCATCTAGGCCATAAGGTAGTTCTGGTAACTTAAATTCTGCCATCTAACCCTCCCATGGTGTTGCTAATTGAATATAATTGCCATCAACATCGGCAACAGTCGCCAGCCAAACATTTGGGCTATTTTCGCTATCTGGTTGGTATGGCTCTGCAACCACGCTTGCACCACATTCTTTGATTCTTTCAAATTCCGCTTTTACGTCACTCGCTTCAAACTGCATCAACATTCTTTGAGGATTCACTGACTCGCCCTTAACTTCACTATGAGCCCCGAGCATCAAATTTGCGCCATCAGTAGCCCAGCCATAGAATCCATCCATATTCCAAGTTGGCTCGCCCAGAACTTTAGTATAAAAATCAGCAAGCTTGCTCACATCTTCTGTGCCAATCATTATTCCATTGAATTTCATAACCCCTCCTTATACTTCTAGTATAGCAAGTTGAACTAGCCAAAAATCTGCACAACACTTTCTGGAGTATCTAATAGTGCTGATGTATCTACTTCCGAAAGTGCCGCGAAGAACGGATCATTAGTAGCGTGTAAGCCTTTTTCAGCAAAGTGAGACAATCGTTCTATAAGCTCATTGAAAACACCATCACCATGATACCCACTTCCACGCCTTGTCATCCTATCAATTGCTGATTTTGTACTAAGATCTGCCGCCAAACACAAGTCTGCAAATGCAATTGGTCCTATTTTAGCGCTCTCTAGAAACTTAGAAGATCTATTGTAACGTGCCAGTCCTTCGCTGACATCTTGCGTGACTCCGAAACCTTTTAGCCGTAAATAGCTTAACCCAGCCCAGATCATGCATGTCTCATAGTACCATCTTGTTGCCTCCCATACTGCGCCCGGAACATCTTTATCGCTTGCTGGTGATGTGTGAATCATGATCATATTCGCCAACATATCGACAACAACTGGGGATAGAGCGACCATAATATAAAATGGTTCGGTATTTTGGGGAATCATTAAATGAGCCGTAGGGCCACCATTTTCTCTAACCTGCCATGAGAATCCATTGGCTAAAAAGTCTTCAACCCTACTATTGGTATCAGAATACTCGCCAAACAAATCTTTGAGTAATTCGCCTACGTAAGCATTACTAGGTACACGCTGGCCCGGATAACTTAATAGCTGATACAACTCAACCTCATCAATTAACGGTCCCTGGTCCGAATAACATAATTCAGCTCTTGCCGCTAAATAGGCCTCTTGAAGACTTGGTGGGGGAACTACTGGTTTTTTCGCCATTTCTCTATCTCCGCATGATGTCCACTCAATAACACGTCCGGCACCTTCAGGCCCTTAAACTTCTCTGGTCTGGTGTATTGAGGGAACTCGATGTTTTGGTCATCAATTTGAAAACTCTCAATTTCAGCTGATTTCTCGCCACCCAATACTCCAGGGATTAGCCTCACTACACTGTCGGCGATAATCATTGCTGGCAACTCCCCGCCTGTTAGCACATAATTCCCAATACAAATTTGTTCGTCTACCCACTTGGTGACTCTCTCGTCATAACCTTCATACCGAGGGCATACAATAATCAGATCTCGATTTGATGCTGCCAACCTCTTTGCGTCTGATTGCTTATAAATCGTACCCCTCGGTGTTGGGAGTAATACTATAGGTCTTTGTGGCTTTTCTTTATTCTTTCTTCTATATTCTATATTCTGTTCAATTGCGTACTCTATCGCCGCTACCAAGGGTTCAGGCTTCAAAAGCATGCCATCGCCACCGCCGTATGGCGTATCATCAACCGTTTTTCTTGGGCCGATCCCAAAGTCTCGCAAATTAATCAGCGAAAACTCTACAAGACCTCGATCAGAGGCCTTCCAAAGCATTGAAGCTTTCAAATAAGGCTCTACCGCCTCAGGAAAAAGAGTAATAATTTGAATTTTCATTAAGTTTATTATACAACAATATTATAAAAAATGCACCGCCTCGATTTGGGCGGTGCTTTCACATAAGGCTCTCCCTCGAAATCGCTACGATCAACGACTCCACTTTGAAGGGCTCGCATGAGCCAACTTTTTTGTTACCTTATGTGTGTTTGTTTAGCTTTTAGCCCTCAAAAAATAAAGGCTACGTTTATTTAATCAAAGCTTTTCACTACATGCAAATAATAAATTTGCTGCCCTCTGTAAAAAACTAAATATCTAGATCATCAAGATCGTCTAGCTCTTTTCGAGCTTTGCTTGCCATTGATTCGCTACTCTTGGTTTCTTTTGGAGCTTCTACTTCCGCTTCATCGGCAACATCGTCATTGCTTACCACATCGTCATCGTCAGATGTACTTGTGGCTGGACTATCATCGCTCCGTGCTGGCCTTGGCGCACCGTTGTCGACAATCTTTAGGTTGTAGCGGGCTTCATTCTTTGTGCCTAGAGCACGCAGAAGCGTCCTGAGGCTTTGAGCTGTAGCCCCTCGTTTGCCAATGACACGTCCTAAGTCTTCTGGGTCAACAGTCAGCTCTAAAAGAACCCCTTTTTCGTCTACCGAGCGGTCGACTTTTACTGCGTCTTGATTCCCGACTATGGACTTAACTACATATTCCACAAATTGCTGGTCTATACTTACAGTTGACATCAAAGTTCCTCCAATTAGTATGTTTTTAGTTTATCACGAAAAATGCAGGCGATTATAGCCTGCATTCATACACAAATTCTGCTTTATCTATTCTTCAGTAGTTTCAGTAGCTACAGCTTCTTCGTCCGCCTCAACTTCTGCAGGTACTTCTGCTGGAGCTTCAGCGTCTGGTGCTGCTTCCTCGGCAGGCGCTTCTGGGGTATTGCGCTTCAATTTGCCAACATTTCGGATAGCTTTTGACTTTTTGTCAGCTTGCTTGACCCATGATGGTAGAGCTACACCTTGTGCTCTTAGGATTGAAGCAACTCGAGGTGATGGCTGTGCGCCATTGCTCATAAACTTGGTAGCTGCTTCTTTATCAACAGTTACTTCTTTGCTATGTGGATTATAAGTACCAATAACAGATACTATGCGCCCAGATGTTGGCGAGAATCGTGAGTCTTGTACGACGACTCGATATTGCGGAAGGCCTTTTCGACCACCGCGTTGCAAGCGGATTGTCAGCATTATTTAGTTTCTTTCCCTGATTTTTTACTCCTGGTGATTTTACCTGATTTATCATCTTCTGTCAACAGCGGTGGTTCAGATGAAAGTTTTTTTGCCGAAACATATACCCCTAAAGCGCGCTCAGCAGCCCGGGCTTGAGCGATTTGTTTGGAGTGACCTTCGCCCTTGCCTTTTAGTTCATCACCGACAAATACCCCAATCGTGAAGATTTTTTCGTGATCAGGGCCTTCTTCACCTAACACACGATATTGAGGCGTAAAGCCAACTTCGGCCTGGACAATTTCTTGCAGTCTAGACTTTGGGTCCATCCACGAACCAGATTCCAAAATCGCGTCAAAAGTTGAGGTAATATTTCTTTGAATGAATTTTTCAGCTTCGTCATAACCTTGGTCTAGGTATATGGCGCCGATAACTGCCTCGAAGCAGTTTGCCAAGATTTGTTCTCTGGCTCGATCACTACCTCTTTTTTCACCTCTTGAGAGTCTGAGATACTGCTCAAAACCAAGTCGGCTCCCAGCGGCAGAAATGCTCTCTGTTCGCACAAGCGCACTGCGCCAATTAGTTAAGATTCCTTCTGGCTCAGAGTAGTTCAGATACAAAAACCTAGTGACTGCTAACTCAAGAACAGCATCACCTAAAAATTCTAATCTCTCGTTGTGCTCGGAGACCGTCTTTTTGTGCTCGTTGAGGTACGATCTGTGTGTAAAAGCTGTCACGAGAAAGCTTATGTCGTTAAACGTTACGCCCAGTACATTTTTTGCTAAATCCACATACGGCGTCGCGTCTATATTTACTTTTGGTTGCATTAAAGTCTTATTTTCCTTCCTTTATTCTTTATACTTCTACTATATACTTGTTGCCAAGCTACGCTGTTTCACGCATTTTCTTCATGCCGACCAGCATCAATTTATTCAACTGTTCATAGGCTACGGCGTCAATTGCTTCGCTCGCCGGGAACCATTTGATACCGTTCATCCAGTCTTCTCTTTGGGGAACTTCGTTGTAATTCAGTGATTTAGCTAAATATACGTGAGTGACCATCAAAACAAGGCTATTTTCTCGGCGGTAGCGGAAGTTCGTTTTGCCGATCCAGCCCATAATTTTGATATCTTTTAAGCCTGTTTCCTCACCGATTTCTCTAAGAGCCGTCTCTTGGGTGGTTTCGCCCTCTTCAACGTGCCCTTTTGGAATAGTCCACCTGTCACGGGCATCTTGAACAAGCAAGATCTCAATCTCTTTAGAATTCTTTGCCCGGCGGTAAATAATTCCACCTGCGGTAGTCTCGCGAACTACTTCTTGGATTGGCGGTCGCCTGCGGGAACGAACAAATTGTTTCAGACCTTTGATGGGTCTTGGTCGCTTCATGCTTGCTTCTCTTCTTTAGAAGCATCATCTCCACTACGATTGCGATAGGCTGTGCCTAGTACGCCATTGATGAATTTACTAGATGAATCACTGCCAAAACCTTTTGCCAGTTCAACTGCTTCGTTGATAACGACTTTTGGTGGGACATCACTGTGATTGATTAGTTCATATAGGCCTATCCAGAGAACAGCATGGTCAATACGCGAAATCTGGTTTAGGGGCCACTCCGGCGCAAGAGGTTGGAGCTCTTTGTCCAACTCTTCACGGGTGTTCACCACACCATTTGTGAGTTCAACTATAAAGTCTTTATCATCGATAGTCTCGCTGTAGCGCTTAATATTGCGCTCCAGGATCTCCGATAAATCATTGGCGCTATCTTCGCAATCAGCCCGAAAGACATACTCATACACAGTCTGTAGAGCAACGATTCGGCCTAAGTGTCGATTGGATGCCATTTTGTTAAATCTTCCTCTTTATTCCAAGCTATCTACTACCTATAATAGCAAATTGCTTACGTAATTTCCTAACTCTTAATGAGCAGAAACTACTTTTTGGTTGTTTTCTTAGGTGCTGCTTTCTTTGTCGTCTTTGCAGCTTCTTTAGTACTTACAACTTCTGTCTTACTACTTACGCTCTTGCGTTTTCCTGATTCATTCTTAGTTGTGCGAACCTTCACTGGTGATTTGCCATTAACCATCCGTGCTAGTTTCAGCACCAAATGACTACGGCGCAAGCCAGTTTTACGCGCACTGGTGCGTTTCTTTGGTTTACCCACGTCTTAACTCCTTTAATCTAGTGATAAATTAGGCCAATTGTAGCATATTGCACAAACTTAAGCAACAGGGGTGCCAGTATTGACAAAACATACACTTTTTGCTATAATATGCTTCACGTGGAATTGACTCCACGCGAATTTTTACAGTTTACATACAGTTTGGGGGAACACTTGCAAGTTTCCTCTGTCATAGCGGTCGACCGACCGCCAAGGCATCGTTGCAACCAACGACCGCCCCGGAAAGGGGCAGGAGGAAACAGAAGTGAAAGACACCACTCGAGCCTGGATGTGGATTTTCCCATCCACCACCGCGATCTACTTGCTTGCCCATACCTTCCCGGTATGGGCAAGAATCACGAGGAACCCCCATGGGGGCCCACAGTGGTTCTTCACAGTGGTCTGCATGTGGGGGCCGAATATCGCTGTTGGAGCGATCGCGATGTTGATCGCGTACTGGAGTTTCAAAACTCTTTTTGTGGCGGCGATTGCCGCCACCAGTCGATGGTGTCGCGCCGATCCCAAGGCTCGACCCGATGCCATGCCCATCGAGCTGAATCTCGGCTCGGTGACGGAGCTGAACCAGGGCGGGTCCGTGTGACCCGCCCTGGCTTCGGCCAGATTCCAAAACCAAGTGTTCCTTCATTCCCAAATTGTATATAAACCTTGACAACACCGATTTTTCTCGTATTGTATTCGTATGACTGAATACTACGACTGGAACCCAGAAGAATTCCCTCACCCAAAAAAAATTAATGCAAAGAGGTTAGGAAAAAATTTATTGAAAATTGGTTCAGAAGTATTGCCATGGTTAGTAAGCATCTGTGCGGGTATTGTATTAAGTGAAGCAACTATAGATTTGTTTGATAAAGATCGATTGCGAGGCGCGATTCCTGCCGTATATGAATGCGAAACGCAGAGCGGTTCTGTTGCAGAAAATGCAAATAGCGGGTTGCCAGATTCTTACGATTCACTCGAAAGTTTTGCGCTTGGATGGCTTCGCTCCAATTACCCCAACATTGTCCTTTCCAATTGTGCGCCTATTTTACCCGACACAAATGGCCAACTCATAGTTGATCTAAATCCGGGGGATCTTGATTTTACCTTTACTGACAGTGAGGGGAACGATTTGGTAGTTATAGTGCCAGAAGCAGTAGCCAATGGTTCACTTCCTTCAGGTATTAATGCCTAAACAACGAAGCTGATCAGCTTGTTTGGAACGAAGATAACTTTCTTTGGGTCGCCAGTTATGTAGCTGGCGACTTTTCCGTTAGCGCGGGCAGCTTCTTCGACGGTTTTTTGATCAGCACCTGCTGGGACTTCAACTTCACCACGCACTTTACCATTGACTTGAACAGCGTAAACGACTGAGTTCTTGACCAAATATTTTTCGTCCCACTCAGGCCAATGGCCAAGATGAACAGAATCCTTATGCCCTAGTTCATGCCATAGCTCTTCGGCAATATGCGGTGCAAATGGCCCGATCAGTTGAGCGAGGCTTTCAAGAGCAAACCGCCAAGCATCTGTATTAGAGTAGCTATCTTTGACTTTGATAAGATATAGATCGTTGACAGCACCCATCATCGCGGCTACAGCAGTGTTAAAACTCAAACTCTCAAGATCTTGAGTCACCTTCTTGATAGCTGTATGTGCCACCTTATAGATATCTCGGAACTGATCTTTTGGCTTACTACTTTCGACTTTTGGCTGCTCAATAAACTCCTGAGTAAGCGTCCACAATCGGTTCAGAAACCTGTACGTACCAGGTACACCTTTGCTATTCCAGCTGGTGTCTTGGTCATATGGTGCGATGAAAAGTTCAAAAACACGCAAAGCGTCTGCTCCGTAGCCAGACTCGATGATGTCCATTGGGTCAACAGTGTTTCCCAAGGATTTGCTCATCTTTCGACCATCCTCAGCATTGATGTAGCCGTTATAAACTAGTTGCTTGATTGGCTCACGGTCCTTGGCAAGACCAGCGTCGCAAAGTACTTTTTGGAAAAAGCGGATGTAAAGCAAGTGCGCTACAGCATGGTCGCCACCGAAGTAAAAATCTACTGGGAACCAGTAATTGGCTTTTTCAGGGTCAAATGCCTGTTTGTCATTATGAGCATCAGTGTAGCGGTGCAAATACCATGTACTACAAACGTAGCCATCCATGGTGTCGGTTTCTCTTTTGGCTGGTTTGCCACACACTGGGCAGGTCGTATTCACCCATTCTTCAACGCCAGCGAGAACTGAAGAGTTTTTGCCATCTGGAACGTAGTTGTCAACTTCGGGCAAGCGAACTGGTAGCTGATCTTCTGGGACCAATTTTTCACCATGTTCTTCACAATAGACAATTGGCACCGGCGCGCCCCAATATCTCTGACGGCTGATCAGCCAGTCTCGAATTTTGTATTGCACTCGGGCTTCGCCCTTACCAATCGAAACTATTTTTTCGATGATTGCTTTTCGGCCATCTTCAAAATTCATTCCATCAAATTCACCTGAGTTTGCAAGCATAAACGCTTTCTTGTTTGGCTTGATCTCTTCTTGGTAATTTGTGAACTCGCCCCTGTCGGTCGTGAAAACCACAGGGATGTTGTATTTCGTTGCAAAGTCAAAATCGCGCTGATCTTCGCCCGGGACTGCCATTATCGCGCCACTCCCGTAGCCCATCATTACATAGTCGGCCACCCAGACTTCAATTTCGTTGCCATTCATAGGGTTAATGGCTGAAAGACCTTCAATCTTCACACCGGTTTTGACTTTTTCCATCTCTCTATCAAGCTCGCTTTTACGGATGGCTTTTTGAACATATGCGTCTATTTCTTCAGAGTTTTCTGCTAATTGACCATATTCTGCAACCAGTGGGTGTTCTGGCGCCAAAACCATAAAAGTCACCCCAAAAATAGTTTCAACTGCTGTCGTGAAAACATCTAGTTTGACCTTGTCAGCACCCAGACCTTTGAGATCAAATTCAACAACCGTCCCTTCGCTACGACCGATCCAGTTTTTTTGCATGGTTTTGATTTTCTCAGGCCAGTTTAATGCGTCCGTCGATTCCAATATTTCGTCAGCATAGTCGGTGATTTTGAAGAACCACTGGTTAACACTTTTCTTGGTAACTTCTGGGTCGTCTGCACCTTCGTGGCGCCAACATTTACCAGATGCATTGACCTGCTCGTCAGCCAAAACCGTATTGCACTTATCGCACCACCACTGTTGTTTTTCGGCTTTGTAGGCTAGACCTCGTTTGTACATCAAGCTAAACACCCACTGAGTCCAGCGGTAATATTCTGGGTCGGAAGTATCGAATTCTCTGCTCCAATCGTAACTCATGCCCAAACGAAGTAGTTGTTTTTTGAAGTATGCAATATTGTTTGCCGTTGAAACTGCTGGAGGAGTGCCAGTTTTGATAGCAAAGTTCTCAGCTGGCAGACCAAAGGCATCCCAAGCGATATTACTCATCGTGTTAAAGCCTTTTTGGCGGTAGAATCTGGCTACAGCATCGGTGATCGAGTAGTTCCTTACATGGCCAGTGTGTAAACCAGTACCACTTGGGTAAGGGAGCATCGGGCTAGCATAGATCTTTTGTTTTGAAGTGTCTTCAGTGACTCCATATGTATTGTCTTCGGCCCATTTGGCTTGCCATTTTGGCTCTATAATATTTGGTTCATATCGTTTCATGTGATCTTCCTTATTTCCTCGTCTGTAATTTTGTTGTAGCTTGCGATGCTCGTTCGCCGTACCATCATGTACGTCTTGCTCCGCTTCTCGGCTTCGCCTCATTACAGCCGGGACACAAGAAAGCTCATTGTTATAACGTTATTGTAATCTGAATCAACAGAGAATGAAAATTATTCCCCCGAGGGGAGCAAGAGAGTTTTGGTTGTTTGCAACCTTGTCATGCCAAAAGTATAACATTCACTCAACAAATTTTGAGTAAAGTTTTGTTGTCTAGATCCTAAGTTACTCCTAGAGATATTCTCTTCTCAGAAAGGAAGACAAATGAAAAAAAGAGCACCAGACGCAATTCACCCTGCAACAAAAGAAAATTTTGAGGAGATGAATGAGATACTTTTCGCACCCACCGAAAGAGAGGCCCGACGCGGAGAAAAAGCTACTGCAACAATTCATGGTCACCAAGTTCTTGTCGCTTACCAACCAGATGACGACGGATATGCGGGCTGGCTTGATGGCTGTCGTTTCATAGGGGTGGACCACGACCCAATTACAGGAGAAACGTTCACTGAGGTGTTCTATTTCTTGTCAAAACAAAAAACAATCGTCAGGTTCAGAGCCAAGCCCTTGGATGAGCTTATCGAGAAGGTCGTTCTCCGAGACGGCGTTCCAGGTTTGCCAGAGCCTTTGAAACCCGAGACTCTTACTCACTATTGGCATCATCTCCATGATGCAAGTATTGAAGCCTATCGATTCCCTGCTACAGCCATGCGAGATTACTTACTTGATTACTATTCCAGAACTGGGTCGCATTACATAAAGCAGTTCTTGAGAATTATCATGCTCTGATATTTTAGAAGTCAGATACAAAGTCAAATTCTTTAACAAATATCTCACCGTTGCTTTGGCTTATTAGTTCAATGATTTCTTTGTGACCCTTGAAAGTCTTTTCAGTGTAGAGTTGGTCTGCTTCGCCAAGATATGATTCAAAAAATTCATTCTCGAAAACTAGTTCTTCTAGTCCAGATTCTCCGCTGAAGACATATGCATTCACATGGCTAACGAGCTCGCCTGATTCATCATAAAATCGCATCAAGATGTTACCGCCTAGCTTTAGCTTTACATCTTCGATCCCAGATTTTTCTTTTAGTTCTCTGGTTGCTGATTCTTCTAGTTTTTCGCCGTAGTGAATCTTCCCAGACGGAAAACCAACAAAGTCAAAATACGGTACGTGCGTTCGTTTGAGTAGAATATACTGACCTTTTTTGTTCCTCACTACCAAAACGGTAATTTGCTTGGGTTGCAACCTTAGCTTCATGGTCGGCAAATTGCTTCTGTCGGCATAAAGACGACCTTCTTTTGTGAGGGTGTACTTCGACGATTCGTTATCTTTGGCCACCAATCCACCGCGGATGAGTTGCCTGAGATGATACATAAATAGATTAGACTCAACAGCTTTTGGTTTAATCTCACTAAATCGCTTGGCCTCGCCCTTCACAAGCTCACGAAGGATTTGCCTTTGAATATGATGCTCCACAATCATATTTCTACTTTAGCAAGTCAACAATCTTTGACGCAAACTTTCCTGGCTATATTATTTCTGGTATCTGAGTCAGACTTAAAAAACAAATAGGAGGTAATATGGCAACAAAATATGAACTTGAACCGAGAGTATCAAGAACAGAGATTGATTGGATCTCTAAGCTAATGCTGGACCGTGTGGATCCGTTCAACCGTGATGCGATACGGTTTCTTTATCACTTCAATTGGGAAGTCTTTTCAAGAGCGCCAGGCTCAAGAGCAAATCATCATTGCTGGCCTGGTGGCTATCTTGAGCATATTAGACAAGTAGTTGGTTACGTACAATATCTATATGATTTTTGGGTGGAATCTGGTGTTCTGGCTAGCTTACCAGAAGAAGAAAAGTTCGGTGTCGATGAAGCTCTAACAGTCGCAGTTCTGCACGACATCGAAAAGCCTTTTTCAAGATGGTTTGATGAAAATGGCAATATTGTGGCCGACCCTTCATTCGCGACAAAACCTGCAGAAGATGCGCTAAAAGTGCAAATTTTGGAACAATATGGCATAGACCTCAGCCCCGCCCAAGAGCTAGCCATGAAATACGTTGAAGGCATACCTGATGATGAATATTCACCAAATGAACGCGGCATGACACCGTTGGCTGCGCTTTGCCACGCAGCCGACCTCCTCAGCGCAAGAGGGAGCTATTTC
The DNA here is from genome assembly GCA_020428535.1 of Candidatus Saccharimonadota bacterium. Lineage (GTDB taxonomy): Bacteria > Patescibacteriota > Saccharimonadia > Saccharimonadales > JAGQMS01 > JAGQMS01. The sequence continues at coordinate 39,838 of JAGQMS010000001.1, read as the reverse complement.
TAATCCTACTGTTACGACGCTATGTTTTTCCCATCAGTCTCTTTAGCCTGATTTTCTGCCTTATTTCGTTCGGCAATAAGTGCTCTGCGCTCCCTTTGTGAAGTGCCCCCCCATACCCCATATCTTTCTCTGTTCGCTATAGCATATTCGAGGCACCCCGTTCTCAGTTTACAACCACCGCAAACCCCTTTAGGTTCTTGCGTGCTTTCCCCGCGATCTGGGTAAAATAATTCTGGATCTACTCCTGCACATGCACCACCTTTTGGACGAGAAGTTGAGTTGTCGCGATTGCCGAAAACAAGTTCAACAAAATCTGATCTTGCACGGCTTGCCTTTGTCGTTAATCCCCAAGCAGATAAGTGCCGGTCGATACAATAAATTAGCTGTCTTCGCCTGGCGTCTACTCCCGCGTCACTATGTTCATAATTCTCTAACAAAGTACGCATAACTAATGTAGTGGATATTTCCATTCGGAATACAAAATCTACATATCTCCCTTCTGTCGACTGCAGAAAACTATTACAATCCCGTTTTGCCTTTTTATATTCGCCAACTTTATCTGCATTAATATTTGTAGCTGGCAGTGCGTATACTTCCTTTGAAAAGTCAGCCAATCTTTTCAGAACGTCCCTATTCGGGACATACTTATTCAGCGGTTTTCCTGCGTTATCAGTTATCGAAACATTAAACAGCCTTTCGCCTACCATCCACTGTACTCTATCATTTAAATAAAGTACGTTGTTAGAACTTAACCCCAACTCTTTTAATTGCGCCTTCGTTAATGCACCCCCATCGTCTAAAACATATCCCGTTAAAACATTTACGATTCTGGCCAAAAAGTGGCTGGGAAAAGCCATCACTCCTCCGTCGGCACTATCGACCACCTCTATCAAACCATCTTGACTTACTACACCAAAGTCAGCCAAATCACGAGCGTCCATAAATGAGATATACGACCCCCAATCATCTCCGAGTTCCTCGCATATACCGATGCCTTCATTATCAAGGCAGCCTTTAGATTCCAAAGATACTTTTATGTGTGCCCTACTGTCGCCGAATGATCCCATAATTCCCCCTGCTCGGAACAGTGGTAGATGCCGATCTAAAGGCGTTTTCCAAAGCTTAGTCGGGCCTTTCCGTGCGTCCTTCCACTTGAGTACATCTGACATGCATTGCTCAAAAACTGGGCATTCTGTCTGGCAAATAGCACTAAGGCGCCCCAAAGGAATGACACGCCGATCGACAGATCGGTCTGGTGTTAGATTAAATTCTGGGCTTAGCTGTCCGTCAACCATGCATCGACGCAAATCAGACATGCGTGTCTCCATTTCTTTTCAGAAAATACTACGCCCCTCAATAACTGAGTGCAAGAAAAATAAAAAACTACAACGTACTATTTCTTGAATTTCGGGATATTTGGCATATGGGCATCTTCAGCTAGCATGTTATAACGATTTCTTAGTTGCTCATCACCAGAATTTTCAATAATCTTCCTGGCCTCATTTAAAGCGGTTTGTGCATCTGCAGTTTCGAGCAAATCCCAATCACTGAAATTTTGACTTCTAATTAAAAATCCCAAATACGCAATTCTAGACCACCATTTGAATCTGTAAATAACACATTAACCTTATCTGACGTGGTCATTTCAACAGGCTCTGTAACTTCTGGCACACTACTTTCGGTGCAAACATCTTCTTTAGGGAGAAGATCTAATACTTTCCTACCAAATAAAGACTGAACTATCGCTGTTCGTTTTATCGCGGCTTCCGGTAAAGACCACCCAAGTTTTCTATTGTGATGCTGATCAATGATCTCTGCGACCGCAGATTCAAGCCCTTCAAAATATGTCTGGGTAAACTGAATTCCTTCTGGATCTGGGAGCTCACCATGTAGCAAATATCTCGCCATTAAAGCTTGAGCAACAGAAGTTTCGGGATTGGGTGTGCGACCTATTTCATAATTATTACACATCCACCATAAAGCATCACCAGTGAAAGTTGTGGCTACGGGCGCTGATTTGTCATCTTTAGGCGCAAAGGCTTTAGCAAGGCCGTTGCTAGAACTTATTTTATCAAGCTTGATGCGTGAAGTTCTTAACGATGAGCTATTTTTAGATATACCGCTGATTTCGGCATGAATTGTAGTCGCTAATTGACTAAGTCTCCACATACCGGCTACAAGAACGAACTGAAGCCGATCGCAATCTGGGTCACCTAAAACTTGAGACTGAGCACCACCCAGATTCTCGAAATTGGGTACAACTAATTCCGGCGTGAATAGTTTAGGCATAGGGCTAACTTATCATCTGGTCAGCCACACCGCAAGCATATGGGTTTTAAAGATTCACCCAGTATTTTGATTTTTTCTTTGGCCAATATGTATCTTGTCGAACGAGCTTTGAAGCATCTGCTGGGTCGGCAAGAAGTAGCTTAACCGCTTCTTCTGCGTATACACCGTTTTGTGAACCTTTTGCAAGGACTATTGCACCATTACTTAACATGCTAAGTACGTGTTCACCGGCTTCTCTTGGGTTGTTGGCCCTAAAAACTTTACAGCCCCGCTTTTCAGCAGTGGTCGCAAGATATTCATTTGCATCAGGCCCTAAAGTCACTACCAAATCTAGTTTCTCTGGGTCACACCAAGACCCAACAAGTTCGTGAAGCTCCTGGCTTTTATCACCCATCTCATTCATGTTCCCTAAGATTGCAATCTTCTGCTTTGAGTCTTGAGTATACAAGTAATCTAGGGCTGATCTCACTGCCTCTGGGCTAGAGTTGTAGGTGTCGTCAATGATTATCGAACCATTTTTACCTTTCAGTATATTCATCCTGCCCGGCAGTGGTTCGAGTTTATGCAGAGCAAGGTTGGTTTCTTCCGCGCTCATACCCAGCAAACTTGCCACCGCATTAGATGCACACAAGATCGATTCACCGCTCCGACCAACCAATTTATATTCACTAGCTCGATGAACGGAATATTTCTGGCCTTGACCATATTTTTCAATAAGAGAGTTGCCAGCATATTTATCGAGATATTCTTGACTAACCAAATCCGCATTCACCAAAAGCTTCTTTGAAAATGATGATACGTAGAGTTCTTCTTTTGCAACATTCTCAAGATCGCCAAAGTTCTCCATATGCTCTGGAGTAATGGCCGTTACAACTGCTAAGTCTGCATTAATAAACGAAAACTGCTCGATGTCTCCAGGTTTGTCTGTACTTAGTTCTAAAACGATTATTTCGCACTTTGGTTTTGTGAACAGGCTTTTTAGCGTACTAACTAGCATTACTTTTAGCCAGCCGACGGTGCTCTCTGGAATTTGCTGGTCAAACAGAGTCATCGCTAGCCCGGCGGGCGTGTTGTAGTTCTTTTTAGTGCCTATAACATCAAACTTTTGCCCCAAAACACTAATCAATGCTTGAGTAGTTGAGGTCTTGCCAATACTACCAACAACGGCTAAAATCTGCCCCTTATGTTTTGATAGATAAATTCTAGATAGAAAAAGCGCGTATTTCTCGAGAAGTCGTTTCATCTGCAAACATTATCTCAGAATTGCTTCAGAAAGTTGGTATCAAAAGTCGTTACACTTCGCGACTTCTTTTTGAAGCGTTGCTCAGCCAAGTAGACTAAATCTTCAACTAGTTGAGTATTACTAACACCCGCTTCACGCCAATTGTGCGCATAGAGACTGCCCGGCAATGGGTTTACTTCATTGAAATAAACTTCGTTAGTTTTCTCGTCTATCAACATATCAACACGGGCGATACCGCTACATTCGAGAACTCTGTATACTTGCTTTCCAAGGTTTTCGGCCTTATCGTATAGCTTCTTTGGTAGTTTAGCCGGCAATTCGCTGTAACCTTGCGAATCACGCCCCGACCCAGTCTTACCGCCCTTTTTCCCGCCACGCATGTATTTAGTGTCAAAATCAAAGAACTCAGCAGTCGATTTCAACGGCCTTTCTAGGCATGCAACTTTTATCTCTTCATTACCCACGATCGGCAGGGTCACTTCGATTAAGTTTTGTACCTCTTCTTCGATGATGACCTTATCGTCATAATAGGTGGCAACTTCGATGGCGTTTTGGAGCTCATCTCTTGTTGTTGCCCTTGTCACGCCAATACTTGAGCCCAAATGTGCTGGCTTTACAAACATTGGGTAGTTTAGTTCGTTTTCAATATTCTTCAGGCAATCTGAAGTTTTTTGGATATATGTGTCACGAAACAAGTAAGTATATTTGGGTGTTGGAATTAAATTCGAACTGGCTATTTGTTTAGCCAGAACTTTATCCATCGCTACGGCGCTTGCAGGCATAGAACAACCAACATACGGCACGTTTGCCATCTCTAGCAGACCCATCAACTCCCCATCTTCACCGTGCGTACCGTGGAGCGCCGGGAAGACAACATCAATTTTTTTGTATGCCTTTCGACCAGCAAATTGGCTAGATTTGACCAGCGTCAAACCGCCGTCGAACGAAAGGTGAACTTTGGGAGCTCTACGCATAAATTCTTCGATTTCTCCAGATTGATAGAGCTTCACATCGGCCAATCTTTGATCCCAGAACCATCGGCCGTCTTTAGAGATATATACTGGCTCAACTTCAAAACCACCAGCTAATTTTAAAGGTGTTATGACACTTGTTAGCGCCGTGATGATCGAAACATCATGTTCTGTTGAAACGCCACCAAAAATAACCGCAATTGTTTTCATATTACAATTCTAACATACAATTACTTATATCAATTTAACCATAGACATTTTGTACGTTTTATGTTAATATACTGTCAGATTATGAAGAAGCCCCGAAGCCAAATGGCGAGAGAATATGGCAATTCTGTCGATCTAGATCCAGAAGCTAGATACGTTGAGCTTGGCAGAATGTTATACTGCAGATCGTATATCCCCTATGGTAGGGAAATTAGAGATAGAATGCGTGGTCGCGACTCCTACGAAGAAGTCGCGAAAGAAGTAGCATCCTTCGTATTAAATTATCTTCAAGAAGAAGAGGACGCCTACCGTTATGCCGTTGTATTCGATGGATTCGAGCCGTTTTTTGAGGAATTGATCCCACGGTTTTGGCTCGAAGAGCGAGAAAAAGTCAGAACAATTGAACGCGATAGGTCAAAAGACAGGCCTAAATTATACGACTGGGCGACAGACGATGATGTTGTAGACCCAGACCCTACACCACCATCGCCACTACGCCAGCCATCACCCAAGGGACCCACACTGCCTTCAGTTCACACCCATAGCTCAGACTCATCAGTACTTCCTCCCAGTGTGTACGGAATTGATGAAAGTGCCGCCTAGGCGTAGTAGTCTGGCCAATCGTTTTGGCACAGAATAATATCGCCTTTTGCAAGAACTGATTCGATATTTTGATAGAAGCTCAGTGGCTCATCAACGATCTGGACTTTGCCTTTAAACTTTTCAGACTGAAGAGTATTCTTGATAATTTCAGTCACCGAATTATTCATCAGATATACATAATCGGGTTTTGCCTGAGCAATTGCTTTGCCAAGCTCCACATGGACCCTGACTGTTTCAGCACCTTGGTCAACTAGACCGGGTGTGGCATAACGTTTTTGGCCTTTTGTTTTTAGCTCCTTTAGAAGCGCCAGGCCCGCCTTCATGCCCTCAATATTGCCATTATAGGTATCATCAATCAACCACGCTCCGTGGAGCTTCTTTGGATGCATGCGATGCTCATGTGGCTCTTGTGAAGCCAGTGCTTTTTCAATACTCTTCGCCCCGCAATCTGCTTCTCTGGCGAAAGCAACCACAAAACTGACTACTCCAATATTGTGTCGTCCAATAAGCTTCGTAGATACTTTCAGTTCTTCGTCATAACCTTTTAGCTTAAATTCTGTACGATCAATGGCTACCTTAACACCTTCTACGCTCCATTCTAAGCAACCTTTTTGGCTATAACCCTTACCAAACTCTGAGAGACGTGCAGAAAGATCAGGTGAATCGATATTTATGAATGTATTTTCTTTACCCGTGTGCGCTACTAAAACCATTAGATCATTGGCAATTTCGTCGATTGTCTCATAGCCATCAAGATGATTTGGCGCCAGGCCAGTTATCACGGCAAAGTCGGGCTGGACCATATTTGTCAGTCGTGCGATGTCGTCCTTCCGGGCTTCGCCAAACTCGACAATCACATAGTCTTCTTTGCCGGTCAGCTTTGAAGCGAACTTGCTGATTGAGAGAACCGTGTTTCGATTACCTTCAGTCGCAACGACTTCATTTTCCGTAGAAAGAACTGCGAGCAATAATTCTTTCATCGTTGTCTTGCCGTAGCTCCCAGCAACGGCGATGATCGTGCCACGATGGCCAGCAAAGATGGCCTTAGACTTTGCGATTGCTCGATCCTCTTTTGGCAAGAACCACAGCCCATACATAAAATATATTGGTATCGCTGTAAATATCGCAACATATAATGAGTAGGCGAGTACTACAAAAATTGCGTATACCGATATGACTACCAAATGGTGCCTAAGATACCAGATAATTAACATGTTAAGTACCCAGTAGGCGAATGATGTCAGCACACTTAGAAGATAAACTAGATTGCCGATCTTTGTGTGAACCAACTTTCCTCGAACAGAGACAGTTCTAAAATCTTCTACCCGCGCCCACCATTTCAGGAAACCATAATATCGGTACTCACTTGCCTGCCACATATACGCTATGGTCAGTGGATAATTAGTCAGGTAAGCGCTAAAGAGTTTCTTGAGAAGTTTATTCATCCGAGAAATGCCCTGACTCGGGCAAATACGACTTCTGGTCTGTCCACAAACGAGTAGTGCCCAGCTCCCTCGACGATATCTAGCTCACTGCCCTCTATTGCTTCATGGTAGATTCTACCGAACAGAGGCGGAGTTGCCTCATCCTCAGCACCATAAATTAAAAGTGTGGGCGTGCAGATCATAGCAGCCTCAAGTTGCATATCTTCGGCGGCAATCTTTTTGAAAGTAGCTTCCATGCCGGGGGCGTGATAGAGTTCACTACCAATGGTTTTGTACCATTTATTGCGGATTGCCTTTTTGACCTTTTTTGGCAAAACAATTGTTGCCGCCTTCCCTGTTTTTGCAACTGCTTTGAAAAGTAGTTTTCGGCCACGATTGCGCTTTCTGATACCTGCCGCGCCCAGTAGAATTAATTTTTCAGATTGAAAGCCAAGGCTTGTGAGCTTTATAGCAATAGCCCCGCCATTGGAGTGCCCAAGCAGTGCGTATACGTTTTTGATTTTTATCTTTTGCAAAAAACTCTGCACCCACTCTGCGTATTCTGATAGACCCCAACTTTTTGTTGGTTTTGCCGACTCGCCGAAACCAGGGACATCAACTAAAACAACTTGGTATTTTTTGCTCAATTCCTTTGCCAGCGCAGAAAGTGATTGACGGCTAGCCCCCCAGCCATGAAGCATGACAATAGTTTTACCCTTGCCGAGCACATCGTAGCCAACGACCAACCCATCAACTATGCACTGCATAATAACTCTATTATAGACCAATATTAGCTAGAAAGTACCTAGCTTTTTCACCAAATCTAACTTGCTCTCGTTGTCTAGACTGTTAATAAAATCGCTGAAGCGAGTTGATCCATCAGGGGCGGAGATATTCACGTCTTTATTGTAGTCATGGATATTGAACTGAAAATACTGAGAATATTGCTTGAAAACAACTTTGCGCACAGTAGTGGTGGGGATATCGACAGTAATCGACGCCCGCATGGCTAAAATGTCCTTTTGATTTATATTTCGTAGTCTGTAGTCATCGCCGCGTAAATTACCAATGCAGTTAACTAGGCTAATTAGATTTGTTTCATATTCAGATGATTTGTGGTCTTTTTTGATCGCGACTTCATAGATCCTCGTTTGGCTTCCGTCATTTGGTACAAAAGGCCCAGCCGAAATATAGATTGGCATGTCGTTAGTTAGACTTTTTAGTTGTGCACTATTTGGAAAATCTAGTCCTATATCTGTGCACGGCACAATTGCTTTAGTGGCTGACTCTTGAGACTGACTTAACTTCAGCCATTTGCCTTCAGCCGAATTCAAAAGCGACATGGTTGCTTGATCTGGGCTAGTGAGGCCCGGGATATTTTCGACAATACCCGGAATAGCATCAATCCCACCGACCCGGTAATAATTATCTGAGCCAATTCTCTTGAAACTATATGAAAAGGTTTTTTGCTTTGAGGTGATAGTCAGGTTAAAGTCTTGGTCGCCATTTTGAGCATGTTGGCCATTATATTCAGCAGCAATATCACTATCTTGGTCTCCAAAAGAACCATCGTAGCGCCAGCTCTTTTGCCCTGCGTTTTCTAGAGAGTTGTATACAGCATTCTTGAATATCGTTGCCGGGCTATCTGGTTTGAGTACGAAGAAATAGACAAGCCCAAGTAGCAACAGAGTTAATACCAAAGGTACCGCGGTTTTGAACCTGTCGAATTTTTTTGCCTTTTCTCTTTCAGCCTTTGTGCGTCTTGCAGAAGTTTTCGTCGCCATATTTTTATATTATATCAAGCCAGGAACAACGTAGCGATTGATAATGTTAGGGTCGAGCAGTAGAGATTATTTTATTTATATTTAAACCCCCGATACCTTGCAGTAGTCGGGGGTTCGAACATGACATTGATGGTGGGCGCTGAGGGATTCGAACCCCCGACCCCCTCGGTGTAAACGAGGTGCTCTAGCCAACTGAGCTAAGCGCCCACAACTATTCCTAACAGATAGAATATACCATACTACCCCTTGAAAATAAAGCCCCTTAAAGCTATGATAACTAGGCATAATTCCTGCGCGGGTGCTGTAATTGGTAGCCAGGCATGCTTGAGGTGCATGTGCCGCAAGGTGTGGAGGTTCAAGTCCTCTCCCGCGCACCAAAACAATTATCCGACCCTTTAGTGGTCGGATTGTTGTTTTTGTATCTGATTACAGAGTAGTACTGTAAATTACTTATTTCTATCAGATGGAACCGCTTTACACAGCCGAAGCATATCTGAGCCAAACTCGCTTACACGTTCTCCAAAATTTCTTACTGACGCCGTTGCTTCATATCCGGCACCTTCACCTACCATGATAGCTACAGATTGTTCGGCCGTTGCAGGGAAAAGACTTCTTCGGTTTAAGAGTGCAACGATTGGATCATACCTTGAAGCTGGAGACTCCTCAGGCTTTTCATATAAATTAATTCCTCGTCCTCGCTTGCTATGCACATAATAGATCATGTCTCTGACATGCACTTGTTGGCTTTTGGCTCTTCGAATCCCATTGCCAAACATATACCCCATATAGAGATAAGCATCCGCAAGTTTTTGTAACTCTGCAGAACTAGTACGGTCATTCTCAGATAGAATTTGCTTCAACACTTTTTGCACCTGTTCGTAGCCTTCGATATTGGCTGGAACATGGCGACCGAAAATGTTTGTTGCATGAGGGTAAAAACCAGGAACATTACAGTTACTTAGCATATCGAGCAATACGGCACCGCCGGTAGTAACCGGTTTACTTCTTCGTATATCTGCCCTAACACGAAGCACTTCGGCTTGTCGAACTTCAAAACCTAAAGCGGTCCCAATTGTTCGCCTGCGGTTTCGACGTGTGGCTTTCATAAATCGATTTAATACCGATCGATGATATTTTGCAAGCTAGAGCTTTTTACTTTGGTAAGTGGTTGTGGCGATGGCCGTGGCTGTAGCCCTGAATCATCTTTGATGCGAGTGCTTTTTCATCAACACCAAACTTTACACCTGGGTTCAAGATGTTATACGGGTCAAATAGCTTCTTGAGTTTTTCCATCACTTCAAACAAAACATCGCCATGAGCTTCGCGGTGATACTTGGCTGTTTGCCGACCACCACCTTGAATACCGACACTTCCGCCATGTTTTACGACAGTGTTTTTGATCTGCTCTATTAGCCGAGTTAATTTTTGGCGCTGACCTAGTTGGCGAAGATCGAGGTATGGCAAGAACCTAGCAGTACCTGTTACGACTTCATACCAGGAAACATATCTGCATGATAGCTGAGTAAAAACATGATCGAGTTCGCTCATTACTGTTTGATATTGATCATTGGGTATGTAGCAAGACTCAATTGCCGGGACGGCTTTGGCTTGATCAATTTCTGATTGCACAAGAATATTCGGCATACGATACAGTTTGGAGAGGTCTTCCTTCACCTTTTCGTTTTCACCAAAGATCAACTTTACATCAAGCTTTGAGCAAAGTTTCTTTAGCTTCTTTTTGTGGCGCTTTTGAATTCTTGCTGAGAATTCGTCAAACTCCAACAAAACAATAAATTCTGGCAGAGATTCACCAAACTTTTTCTCAACATAGAGAGGGTTTAAGCTGGCAAATAGCTGGAATGCAGATTTTGGAACAACTGTGAAAATACTTGGTTTGAGAGCCTTGATCTCTTCGATCACCGTACCGAGCTCATCTGGTTTGTAGAAACCGATAACCACTTGGGTGAGCGATGGGTTGTAACCAGTAATATTAATCGTCGCCTGTGTGACAATGCCCATTGTGCCTTGTGAGCCAACAAATAGCGGAGTTAAGTCGACAGAACCGTCTTTATGACGAATATCAAAGATGTTTAGGGGCATGTTTTGGGCAATACCGCTAAATGAATTTAGTAGCTCCTGGTTTTCGTTTAGGATAGCGTCTAGGCCTCGGTAAATTTCGCCTTCAAAGGTTGCCAGACCCATCTTTTTGCTCATTTCGCGTTTTGAGAGACGTTTGGTTTGGATGGTATCGCCATTGCTGAGAACCACCTTCAAAGTTGTTGTGTTGTCGCCAAATGTACCGTATTTTGCGCTTCTTAGGCCCCGCGCATTAGTAGCAACTGCCCCACCAACGGTTGAGAATTCGCTCGACATTGGCTCGCAGGGCATGAATAGACCGTGGGTTATCAGTGTTTGATTAATCTTGCCGATGACTGCACCCGCCTCAACGGTTAGGAACCCCTTTCGTGAATCTAGCTCGAGGATTTTATTCATGTGCGAAGGCATCGCCAATATCAAAGAGTCGCCAACTGCACCGCCTGTCCAATCAGAACCAAGACCTCTTGAGGTGACAGACACTTTTCGACCTTTTTCGGCCAATTGCCAAGCAAATCGCGCTACCTTTCGAACGTCTTGATCATTAATAGGATAAACAACTGCTGATGGCAAAATCCTCATCAAACCTGCATCGGTCGAGAAGTGTTCTCGAACATCACTGGCATCTGTTATTTCCCCATCTAAGTGCGACCGTAGATACTCCGCTATCTTGCCCACGAAAAATTTTTTCCTTTTTTAGAAATACTAAACGTAAGCATATCATAAAACCACTGTGAAGGTGAACAACATTGAGGTAAAATGACTTCTGTCGTATTGACAAAATATGGTGCCTGCCGTGATGGCGGAATTGGTAGACGCGCTGGCTTCAGGTGCCAGTGGGAGTAATCCTGTGGAGGTTCGAGTCCTCTTCGCGGCACCATAAATAAGTCGAGATACCGCGAATCTTCAAGTATTATTCGATTATCGGTTGCTTTGAGGTTTGAACCTGCCAAGTGTTTACGTTATAAAACCGCTCGGCTGTTGTGTTTAGTTTATGTGGGTTGAAGTTGTGTATTTTCACATTTGAAACATAGAAGATTGGTGGTTGGTACAAACCAATTGCGGGCACATCATTGCGCCAACTTTCCAAGAATGGCTTGTATTTAACTGCACGTAATGCAATATCTGGCCGGCTCCTACCAGCTTCAAGGGACTGATCCGCTATTTCTGATTTATACAACGACAGGTTATACCTATCTTCTACAGCCTGTGAGGAATGCCAATAGGCGTAGACATCAGGGTCTGAGCCCATGCTTATCCCATAAAGCAAAACACTGTAGTTGTGCTGGAGTAGGTAAGATTGAATGTCTGACGGTGATTTCGTCACTACAGAGACTTTGATACCCAAATCTTGTGCCCAGGATTGTTGGAGCAAGCTCGCAAGAAGCGCAAAGTCGCTGTTATCCAAAGTTGTGATAGAAACCTCTAGAACTTTATCTCCGTTGTGGCGTGGCCCACCGTCTGTCGATTTTTCCCAGCCAAGACTATCTAAAATCTGATTCGCTTTGTCTTTGTCATAGCTTTGCTGGATCAGCGTAGGATCAAAGCCAATATCGGTATTTAGGAGTGGTGACTTCACACTTTGGGTTGGGTAGCCCAAACTTGCAAGAAGACCGTTGGTGTCGGTACCAAGAAGAAGCGCTTGTCTAATTTCTTTTGAGTCAAGCGGGCTTTGCGAAGTATTAAAGAAAATATAAGTACCAGCCAGGAGTGGTATGGACGTGGTGGTTAAGCCTTTTTGACCGTCTTCAATTTTTGGATTACTGTTGAAGATTGCCGAATCAACTTGGCGTGAATTCAGATACGATTTTAGCTCCTCATCGCTTGAGAGAGCATAAAGAACATAGGCGTCGAGTTTTGGGGCGCCTTTAAAATATGTATCGTTTTTCACCAGTTCGATGCGCTGTTTCTTTACCACATTTTGAATATCATCAATTCGGATGACTTTAGAAAATTTGAATGGCCCACTCCCAATCGGGTGATTGTTGAAATCTGAGCTACGCAATTGAACAAGTGGTGTGTTTTCGAGAATATGTTTAGGTAAGATTCCTCCGGTGAGAGATATCGGGAAAGAGTTGAGAGGACTCGGTAATTCAAACCTAACCTGATATGCATTAATTCTGGTGATTTTTACCGGCTGCCATGTCACGCTATATGGTGATTTTGTATCTGGATTTTTTATTGCCTGGTAGGTGTATACAACGTCATCAGCCGTCAGAGGCTGACCGTCTTGCCAGAGGCAGTCACTTCGGATTGTGACATCATACGAAAGACCGTTTTCAGAACGTATGATTGAAGTAGCGAGATCGTTTACTAATTGGCCATTGGTGTCATAAGTAAGAATAGAATTAAATAATAGCTTTGAAATGCTCAAGTCGATGGTGGAGCTCGCGAATAATGGGTTGGGGTTCGTGTAGGTGCCGATCATTGCCTCGCTCAATATGCCACCGTCTATCGGTTTTGTTGTCAAATAATATTGCGCAAGACTACGGGTTTGATAGATAACTCCAGAGATTAGCAGACCAATCAAAAGAAGCCAGGCAATCATAAACCTACTCACACTCGCAAAGTTATTGAGCCGCCGAAAAACATGGCGGTCAATGTGCTGAGTAGCAGTTTCAGCAAGTTCGTCGACCTGACGTCGACGACTGCGAAATATTCGCCTTGCCTTTACCCTTGAAACACCGTGAAATTTAGCCATTATAAATTATTTGTAGCCCCACCTTCAATTAGCGTTAAGCTAAGATACTTGCCAAAATTGATGCAACAAAAATGATAACGCAAATTACTGTGAATTGATGAAGTGTTTTGTCTGAGCCTCTTCGAACTGTGTTGATATCTCCACCACCGCCGCCCATTCCAGCTCCAAGTGAAGCACCACGTACTTGCACCAAAATAAGAAGTGAAATTATCACCGCTTCGAAGATCACCGCCCAATCATATATGCTTTTCATGTAGCTTAATACTCCGTCCTTCCAATAGTTTAGTTATTATGAAGTTTAGCAGACCAATCACCACTCCGGTCAATACTGCAGCACCAAATGTCTCAACTTCCAGTGGCCCGTATAGCCAGCTAGCAATAACCACCATCAATCCGTTAATGATCACCGTAAATAGCCCTAGGCTGAGCATTATCGCAGGCAACGAAAGTAATATCACGAGTGGCTTTAGGACTGCATTTGCTAGCGCTAAACTGAGTCCGCCCAAGACTACGGCGGCTGCTTTTTTGTCACCTAGTTCGACTGTGCTGAATAACAGAGACGAGATCCATAGACCCGCGCTGCATACTGCCCAGCGTAAAAGAAACTGTTGGAATTGTTGCTTCATAGCTTTACTTGTACCTATTTTAGCATATCGCGACTAAGGTTAGCCACTGATTTTTCAGCTATTTTCTGAAAGAAACTTTGCTAAAAATTCTGACTTGGCAGGGCCGATTACTTTGGAAATTTCTGAGCTACTTGCCAACTTTACCCCCCGCGCTGAACCGAAAGATCTAATTAGGAGTCGCTTTGTAGCGGGGCCGATACCCGGGACTTCATCTAGCCAGCTTTTAGTTTGGCGCTTGCCTTTCAGAACACTGTGATAACTAACAGCAAACCGATGCGATTCGTCACGAATTCTCTGCAGTAACTTAATGGCATGTGACTGATCTGGAAGTTCAACCAATAGAAATTCATCTGTTTCGCTCAATGTAGCTTTCAGTTTTTTTGATGATTCTTTAATTTGATCTCGTCTCGCAACTAACGACTCTTCGCTGATCACAATCTGTTCGTATTGCTTTGCAAGACCAATCGATGGTCGGTTAATACCCTTTTCTTTCATAGCTTTTTGGAAAGCCGCTAATTGCCCCTTACCGCCGTCAATCAAGAATAGATCTGGTAATCCCCAGGCCTTAATATTCTTCTCGCTTAGCCTTCTTACAGCAGTTTCGTACATATGTACAAAATCGTCGTTTCCTGCAATTCTCATCTTAAATTTTCGGTATTCATCTTTGGCGGGCATACCGCTTTCGAAGACAACCATGCTAGAAACTGTGTCACTCCCCTGCATGTGTGAGATATCGTAGCCCTCGATTCTTTTAGGTATTTTTTCTAGACCAAGCAGATCGCTTAGCTCCTGAAGACCTAGGTCTTTTGAAAGATCCATGAATTCTCGATCAGAGAAAATTATCTGCTTTTTCAAACCTCGTAAATTTAGAAGTTGGTTTCGAAGTCTTGCCGCTTCTTCAAAAGCCTGAGACTTGGCTGCTCGTTTCATCTTCTTTTCTATTTCGTTGATGATTGCTTGTTTTTCACCAGAAAGATACTTCATCAATTGCCGCAACGAATTGCGATAGGTATTTATGGATGTTTTACCGCTATTTACCCCAGGGTCGAGGCCCATTTGTTCATATAGTTTACTGCCCATCGTTGCTTCAGAATCTTTAGTTGCAAAGGGGAAGATTCTTCTCAGTAGTCTGAGAGATTTTTTTACTGCAAAAGAATTTAAATACGGGCCAAAATATTTAGCTCCATCATCAAGAGGCCTACGGACCATCGTCACTGTAGGCTGATTAGAATTGATATCTATCCTGACATAGCTCAGGCTTTTATCGTCACGAAGTAGTATGTTATATGGTGGTAAATAGCGCCGAATCATCTCGGCTTCGAGGAACAATGCGTCGATTTCACTATCTACAGTCACCCAATCGGTGTCTGCTATTTCAGCTACCAAAGCATCAGTTTTTGGATCGCGCAATCGAGATTTTTGAAAATATTGCCGTACGCGGTTTTTCAACACGGCGGCCTTACCAATATAGATAATTTCACCCTTGGTGTTTTTGTGAAAATAAACACCGGGTTCTGCTGGCAAAGTCTTTAGTTTTTCTTGAAGCGGAGCGTTCATTTTACAAGTGCGGATGCGCAGTCTTCGCAGACTATGTGTAGCTCTCTTCGGACATCAGTGGCATTAACCATGTTGGACGTTTTCTTTCCGCATTTTTCGCAATCGGCAATGTCTTTAGAATTTTCTGAAAAGCCCATTTTCATACGATCATCAAATACAAAAAGTTTGCCCTCCCAGAGCCCGTCGTCTTTGAACCTTTCACCGTATTTTACGATTCCACCATCTATCTGATAGACCTCTTTGTAACCACGTTTTTTCATCATGGCACTTAAAATCTCGCAGCGAATTCCACCTGTGCAGTAAGTCACTATTGGCTTATCTTTGTGTTTGCTGATTTCGCCTTCTTCAATATCTTTTTTGAAGTCTCTGGAAGTTTTTACATCTGGAACAATCGTATTTTTAAATTTGCCAATTTTGGCTTCATAGGCATTCCGCCCGTCATAAAAAATGACTTCATCGCCACGTTCTTCGACCAGCCTATTGACGGCCTCCGGTTTGAGATGTTTCCCGCCATTTGTGATGCCTTTGTCTGAAATTTCAATTTCATCAGGTGCATCGAAAGCAACAATTTCTGGTTTGACCTTTACTTTGAGTTTGGGGAAATCTTCTCCAGTTCCATCGCTCCACTTCCAAACAATATCTTTGAAAAGCGGGTGTGATTTCATCTCTTTGGTGTAGCTCTTCAATGAATCTAGCTCGCCACCCAAGGTGCCGTTGATGCCATGAACGCTAATCAAAATCCGGCCCTTGAGACCAAGTCTTTCACATAAAGCTCTTTGCCAATACATTACTGTTGTAGGGTCTGAAATTGGAACAAATTTATAATAGAGTAAAACCTTCTTCATAATTCTTGTAATTATACCGTAATTTATCTAAACTATCTTCTAAGATATGGACGGTTTAGACGCCCGCCCCGCTTTCACACACAAAAACATGTAAGACATGCAACCCAAGCCATGTCCTCTACCTCACAAACACGTATAATAGGAGAAGTTTATGGTCCGAAAGGTACTAAAATATTATTTTGACATCGCTATGTCACAAAAGCGTTATTCTATACCGCCTCTGTTGATGGCGCCGATTGCTAGAATTGGCACCGACTACATACAGCCCTTATTTACAGCCGCGATAATAAATAAATTAGGCCAGTCAACGTCTACTTCAATGTCTGATTATGTCTGGCCAATAATTGGTTTCTTCGCTGTGCCTTTTTTCTCTGAATTGTTATGGAGGTACATGCTCTGGTCAGTTAACTACAATGATTCTTTGGGTATGGAGAAAATAGCAAACAGAACATTTGCCGATCTAATCGGTCGTTCCTATGATTTTCATATAAATAATTTTGCGGGTGCTCTAGTGGCAAAAACCGGAAGATTTATTAATGCCTACGAACCTTTGTATGACACTCTGGTAATGGACATAGCCGGTACGTTTGTTGGCCTTATATTTGCAGTGGTTGTGTTATTAAAAATATCAAGACCTTCAGGTATAGCAGTGCTGATCGTATTCGCTATTTTCGCCTTTGTAGTAACTAAGTTAACCAGAAAGAAATTCAGACTAAATAAAATTAGAGCCGAAAAAGAAAGCCTTCAAACCGCCCAACTCGCAGACTCGCTTACTAATGCGATTAGCGTGAAGACGTTTGCCAAAGAAATTTACGAAGAAAAATTGTTTAGAGACATTACAAAAGAGGTGCGGATAAGGCGAAGAAGGGCGTGGGATTACCAGAATATGCCAATGGATCTAATTACGACCAATACAGTAATCACACTAAACACTATTGCATTGATCGCAGGCATATTGGCAGTCAGACATGGGATAGCGCAAGTTGGAACCTTAGTGGTCATTTTGTTATACGTTAGGAGCCTTACAAGAAATTTCTGGGATATGTCCAGAATCATGAGAACTGTTGAGAACAATCTTAGCAATGCAGTAGAAATGATGAACATTCTAGATAAAGATGCCGAGGTTTTAGACAAAATAGATGCTAAGTCTCTGAAAGTAAAAAGTGGTAATATACGGTTTACTTCTGTTGGGTTTACTTATGGTGACGAAAAGCAAAAAAGTCGATTATTTGAAGATTTTTCTCTAGAGATCCCGAGCGGTCAGACTGTTGGTCTGGTTGGCCCAAGTGGCGGCGGCAAGACTACTATCACCAAACTACTCTTGAGATTTATGGATGTCCGAGACGGTAGCATCAAGATTGACGGCCAAGATATATCAGAGGTCACTCAAAGATCTCTTCGCGATGCCATCACATACGTACCGCAGGAACCTTTGCTGTTCCACAGAAGCTTGAAAGAAAATATAGCCTACGGAAAACCAACCGCAACAATGAAGGAGATAATTGAGGCGGCAAAAAAAGCACATGCTCACGAGTTTATTGAAAACCTGAAGGATGGCTATGACACTCTTGTTGGTGAACGGGGTGTAAAACTTTCTGGCGGCCAAAGACAAAGGGTGGCTATTGCAAGGGCAATCTTGAAGAATTCACCAATTGTCGTGCTAGACGAAGCTACGAGTGCGCTTGATAGCGAAAGTGAGCAGTTGATCCAGCAAGCTTTGTTTACATTGATGGAAGGTCGGACGACGCTTGTAATCGCCCACCGGCTAAGCACCATAAAACACCTCGATCGAATTTTGGTGCTAGAGAATGGAAAAGTCACAGAAGATGGTAGCCACGAAGAGCTTATTGCAATGAAGAATGGTACATATGCAAGACTTTGGTCTCACCAGAGTGGCGGCTTCATCGAGTAGTCCTGTACAATAAGAAAACGATGTTTAATATTGATGCAATTATTCAGAGTGGTGGTCTGCTTGCTATCGCTTTGATAATTTTTGCTGAAACCGGTCTTTTAGCTGGGTTCTTTTTGCCCGGTGATACACTACTTTTCACAGCTGGCTTATTCGCTGCAACTGGTAAGTTAAATATCATCGCTCTACTAATTACCGTGATTTTGTCTGCAATAATTGGTGACAATGTTGGGTACCAAATTGGTAAAAAGACTGGTCATCTGATCTTTAAGAAAAAGGAAGGCATTTTCTTTCGTGCTGAATACATTGAAAAAGCTCAAAAGTTTTATGAAGCCCACGGTGGGAAAACAATCGTACTAGCGAGATTTGTGCCGATTGTCAGAACATTCGCGCCAGTTGTTGCGGGTGTAGGCAACATGAAGCGTGAAAGGTTTTTCTTTTACAATATCTTCGGAGGAATTATTTGGGGTGCAGGGATTACACTTTTGGGTTATTACTTAGGAACAAAGATTCCAAACATTGAGAAGTTAGTAATCCCGGTATTTATTCTGGCAAACATTCTCACTTGGTCGCCGGTTGCATGGCATGTTCTGAAGGATCGTGAGTCTCGGGCACGCCTGAAGAAGAAGCTTCGTAGGAATGGCGCTAAGAGTTAACGGCGTGCAGTGTAGCACTGCCGTGTCGGCGTGCTGCCCTCAGAGATGCGTCTACACGCTCCACGGTAGGTCGATATGCCTCGTGAATACGTACCCCGTCCATCATTACCCCAAAGCTAAAACCCTGCTTTCTGCCGAACGTTCCTAATGGATCTGGTCGCAGTAAAGGATCTGGCTTCAGCACGACGATATCAAGAGGGTACCTACATTCTTCAACTCTGGCGGGGCTGTACGCAAGATCGTGCACGGAGGCAACGAACTCTTGCCACCCATCTGGAGCTACAAGCTTATTCCTTGTATCTCGAGCGCTTTTAGCCCCAGCTTCCTCCAAGATACCTCGTAGCGCTTTGTACCCTTGCGCCAAGCATGACAGAATAAATTCTTCGTCTGGCTGCTCAATATTTGCACTATCTGGTCTGTGAAGAAAAGATACTACCGACAGGTATGTCTCAAAGTTGGCTCGTCCTATCGCTACATTCGGTGTAGTTAAAGGCATATTACATTAACTCTCTAAGGAACTGACCGGTGTAAGATTCTCTCACCTTAGATACTTGTTCAGGCGTTCCCTCAGCTATAACTAGACCACCGCCAGAGCCACCTTCTGGGCCCATGTCGATAATGTGATCAGCTGACTTTACTACGTCAAGATTGTGTTCGATGATAATCATACTGTTTCCCGCATCAACAAGCGCTTGTAGTACTTCTAGCAACTTCTTAACATCGTGAATGTGCAAACCTGTAGTTGGTTCATCCAAAATATACAGCGTTCGCCCTGTTGGTCTTCGGCTCAATTCGGTTGCGAGTTTTACCCTCTGTGCCTCACCGCCAGAGAGTGTCGTCGCAGATTGGCCTAAGCTTATATAACCAAGCCCGACATCTACCAAAGTTTGCAACTTTTTCGCAATTCCTGGCTGGTTCTCGAAGAAACCTGCAGCATCCTCACAAGTCATTTCAAGCACATCAGCAATTGATTTACCTTTGTAGGTTATTTCTAAGGCTTCTCGGTTATAACGACGACCTTTACAAATCTCGCACTGTACATAAACGTCTGGCAAAAAGTGCATTTCAATCTTGATGATTCCATCACCCTGACAGTTCTCGCATCGACCACCCTTAACATTGAAGCTAAAGCGACCCGACTTATAGCCTCTGATTTTAGCTTCTGGGAGGGATGCAAAAAGATCACGAATGGGCGTGAAGAGCCCGGTGTAAGTTGCTGGGTTAGAGCGTGGAGTTCGACCGATTGGCGACTGATCAATGATAATTGCCTTATCTAGGTGGTCGATTCCATCAATAGCCTTATGCTTACCTGGCACAACGTGTGCTCTATGAAGCCGACTGGAAAGTTCGCTAGCCAAGATATCATTTATCAAGCTAGATTTACCTGAACCACTAACTCCACTTACTACAACTAGTTTACCCAGAGGAATCTCAACTGTGATATCGCGCAGATTATTCTCGGTTGCACCGATAATCTTCAGGGCCTTGCCATTCCCCTTTCGACGTTTTTTTGGCGTTTCGATTTGCATGGCACCAACTAAATATTGGCCAGTAATGCTGGCTTTGTCTTTTGCAACCTCATCGGGTGTTCCGGCTGATACAACTTGCCCACCATGAACGCCAGCACCTGGGCCGATGTCGATTAGATAGTCCGCCGTCCGGATAGTGTCTTCATCATGTTCGACCACCAAAACAGTATTGCCCAAATCTCTCATGTGCTTGAGAGTCTTTATCAGCCTTTCATTGTCTCTTTGGTGCAAGCCAATAGAAGGTTCGTCCAAAACATACAAAACACCCATTAAACCCGAACCAATCTGTGTTGCTAAACGAATTCGCTGTGCCTCGCCACCAGAAAGTGTTGTTGCGCTTCTGGCAAGACTCAAATAGTTCAGACCAACATCAATTAGAAATCCAAGTCGATTTTTTATTTCTTTTAAAATCATATTGGCGATTTGTGCATCGTTCCCACTCAATGGCAAGTTTTCTACATAACCAAATGCCTCATCAATATTCATCTCACAGACATCGATAATAGATTTATCGCCAACCGTGATAGCTAAAACTTCAGCCTTCAAGCGTTTCCCATTGCAAGAATGGCATGGGCGTTCAACCATAAACTTTTCGATATCTTTTCGCATAAATTCACTCTCGGTCTCTTTATGCCTGCGCTCCAGATTTGGGATTATCCCTTCATAGGTAGCTTCAAAACTTCTTCCTTTGGAGATTTCAATATCAAAACGCTTTGAGCCTGTTCCGTAAAGTAGCAAGTTAAGTTGATCATCTTCTAAGTCTTTGATTGGGACATGAACAGAAAAGCCACTCTCTTCCGCAACTGCGGCAACCTTTTTCATATACCAAGCATCGATTGCAAATCTATTCCATGGCCTGATAGCACCTTCAGCAATAGTTAAATTGCGATTTAGTAGCAAATCTGGATCCACTTCGAGACGATTGCCTAAACCTGTGCAAACAGGGCAAGCCCCTTGAGGATTGTTAAAGCTAAAAGTTCTTGGTTCAAGTTCTGGAATATTAACTTCAGGGTGATTTGTGCAGGCATATTTGAGTGAAAAAAGCTGTTCTTCGTTAGTATCTGCATCTACTACCAAGATCTTATCATCGCCAATTGAGAAGGCCTGTTCGATAGATTGGCTCAATCTTGAGATGTTCTCTTCGCCCCCAACAAGACGGTCGACTACTATTTCAATGGTATGTTTTTTCTGCTTGTCTAGATCTGGAAACTCATCTAGTGCATAAATGATCCCATCGACCCGAACTCTGGCATAACCTAGTCGAGAATATTGTTCTGAAATATGCTGAAACTCGCCTTTTTTCTCATGAACAATCGGCGAAAGCAGTAGAATTTTTCGGCCTTTGTATATTTCAGAAACGCTGTCTATGATGTGCTGTGCTGTTGTTCTAGCGACTTCTTGACCACAAATCGGACAATGCGGGATACCAATTCTCGCAAACATTAAACGAAGATAATCATAAATCTCTGTAACAGTAGCAACTGTTGAGCGAGGATTTCGAGATGTAGATTTTTGGTCTATAGAAATTGCTGGGCTCAAACCATCGATTTGATCAACGTCAGGTTTCTCCATCATCCCCAAAAACTGACGCGCATAAGAGCTCAAACTCTCAACATACCGTCGCTGACCTTCGGCGTAGATAGTGTCAAAAGCCAGAGAAGACTTTCCAGAACCAGACAGCCCAGTGATGACGACTAATTTATCTCTAGGGATGGTGACATCAATGTTTTTTAGGTTATGCTCTCGGGCACCCTTGACTGTGATTTGGTCGCTCATACAAACGCCGATTATATCATTTTTTATGACTTTAGTCAGTACCATATACTATAGAGATATGAATAAACGTCTTTTGAAACGTATTCTGACTGATTTAGCTGGTATTGCGTGTATCGTGGCGATTCCATTTGTTGGGCCACTACCCGGGCCTGGCGGTATACCATTATTAATACTCGGTTTGAGCCTGCTAGCAAAAAACAATTCTTGGGCTAACAGACTACTGGAATACGTCAAGAACTCAGGTGATAAGCTGGGCAAGATTATATTCCCTGAAAAACCAGCAATACAACTGGCATGGGACGGTGTAGCCGCACTGCTGATAGTTATCGGCATATACTGCGGGATATATCTGAATGGCTGGTTACGCACCTTCTTAGCTATTACACCGGTGGCGCTGGGAATGTCGATAGTTTTATTTAATCGTTCCAGGATTGATATGCTTACCCGAAATATAAAAAAGAAATAAGCATATACTCTATACTCATATTGCTTATACCGCCATCTTATGTTAATATCTTCGCCATGGGAGATGTTCTATTAGAATTTATTATTTCCGGTAAAATCCCGGGTCTAGATTTCGAGCTAGGCTATTACACATCTATTGTCATTGCTGGGCTCTCTGTGCTTTTTATTGCCTGGTACATCATTCACCTTTTCGGAATATATCGTAAAAGGTTACTCAAATTACAAAACGAACTTCAGAACTCAATTGACGCTATAACTGTCTAGCGGCACCACCGACTGTGCGTAAAGTGCAAGTTCTTCTAAGACATAGCGTTTATCTGCATCTAGATACTCCAAAGCTGCAAGCTCTTGGAGTCTTTTCATGTATTTTGCGTAACGAGAGTTGTCCCCGCCGCCCAGTAGCCTATTAGCGATGTACTGTTCCCATTTTTCCCGATCTTCAGCTAAAAGGCTTTTTGGAAACTGCCGAGCTTTATATAGAAAATATAAGCCGCTAAGTCGTTTATCTACAAATTCTGGGTTAAATTCTACCAATTCGTCGGGTTGCATTTGCCTAATGCGGGAGCAGAGCCTTTTGTCTTGATCGCCATAAAAACCATCGTAAATTCGTTCATCGACTTGTTCGAGCGGAAGATCTAAGATCGATTCAGCGATTGGTTTTTCTACAGCAATCTGTGCATCTAAAATCGTATCTTTTTTAGAATCTAGATTATGGAAATGGTTGTTGACTGTCTCTAGGTTCAAGCCGATTCTTGCCCAACTTTCACTGTCTAGTACAGAAATTGGCGCAAGAGCTGGGCAATGATTATATTTCATCAATTTAACGGGGTTGTATTCGTCCTTATCGCCACTGTGGGGCTTCCAACTTTCTGGATCATAGCGCAAATCATAAACATACATTCCACTACCAGTCTTATCTTCTCCGAGAGGCGCGACCACGGTGGTTTTCTCGAATTCTGATTGGTACCTACCCGATGTATATACAATTGGAACACCACCGGACAATAATTCTTTGATCTTATTCTTTTGGCGTAAATCAAAAAGGTATGAAAATAGCTTTGGTTGCATAGTTTGAATTAGCTTAGCAACGCCGATCGTAGCAAAAACATCACTCAACGCATCGTGTGCTTGTTCGTGTTCTAGGTCGTTGAGGGCAGCGATATTTTCAAGTCGATTAACCGCAACTCCATCCGAAGAAACTGGCCATTTTATACCGTCTGGCCTCAATGCCCTGGTCATCCTGACTACGTCGAGCATATCCCACTTACTCCTGCCGTCCTTCCACTGCCACTCGTAGGGATCATACAGATTACGGTAATTTATCGACCGCATAAACTCATCATCAAAACGAATCGAGTTGAAGCCGACAAAGACAGTATCTGGTGTAGCAATGTCTCGGTGGAATACTTCTAAAAATTCTTTTTCCGACAGGCCATCAGAGCGAGTTTTTTGAGGAGTAATTTTTGTGACCAGTAGAGCGTCAGGGTCTGGCAAAATATCGTCAGTTAATTTTATAAGTATATTGAATGGCTCACCGACAGGCTGTAGATCTAAATCCGTCCTTTGTCCGGCAAATTGCATAATTCGCTGGCTTCTTGGGTTGAACCCTGAAGTCTCTAGATCGTAAAAGAAAAAACTTGTCATACTAAAGAGTTATTTTAGTTTTCCTGCCAACCCCAAAAAATATTTCACTTCCGCTAGTGGCACCAAGTTTCTTGAGTTCGTGCATAACACCCTTTTTTCTCAAAATGTCACGCAAACGTCTCACAGCTTCGTCATTTTCCGTATCGGTGCGCATAGCAAATCGCTCAAGCTTTCGCCCCTTCACAAGATATTTTCCTGCTTCGATTTCTGATACGCTCCACTCTAGCTCTCCAAAATTCGGAGAAATAACAGGCACTGAATCTTCTTCTTGCTTCTTTGCTTTTTGACGGACTTTATGTACGATCGAATATATTTCATTCATTGCTTCTTTTAGGCCCACTTTTGCGATTGAAGATAAACACATAATCTTTGTATTTTTCTTAACTACCTTACGTAGCTCTTCAGTCTGCATATCTATAATTTCTTGATCTAGGCCATCTATTTTTGTCAATAAAACTACTTCTGGTAGCTTGGCTATTTTCTTTGAATAGAGTTCTAGTTCTTTTCGAATTACCCTATAGTCCTCTGCTACATGATCACTGTAGGCGTCGACAAGATGCGCTAGAACTTTTGTACGCTCAATGTGTCTTAAAAAGTCGTCGCCAAGACCCTTCCCTTCCGATGCTCCCTCTATCAAACCTGGGATATCGGCCAGCAGCATACTTCTTCCTTCATCCAAATCAACTACTCCAAGGTTTGGTGTTAAGGTCGTGAATGGATAGTTTGCAATCTCGGGACGGGCATTCGTGACTACGCTTAGCAAGGTAGATTTTCCGGCATTTGGCAGGCCAACTAAACCGACTTCAGCAATTAATTTTATCTCAAAAACGGCTTCGTATGCTTCACCTTCCTCACCCTTTTCAGCGAATTTCGGCGCCTGCCTTGTGCTAGATGTGAAATGGGCATTGCCGAAACCACCCTTGCCTCCGTAAGCTATTACCGCTCTTTGACCGACAGTTTGGAGATCGGCCCGCACGTGCCCATCTGAATCATAGACAATAGTACCGAGTGGTAGTTTCACTATCAGATCATCGGCGGATTTACCATGCTTTTTTTGCTTAAAACCTTTTGCTCCTTCATCGGCTGTTATTAGTTTATTGTATCGAAACGCCGCCAGGGTGTTTTGGTTATTACTAGCCTCAACAATTACATCACCGCCGTCACCGCCGTCACCGCCGTCAGGGCCACCATGGTCAACAAATTTCTCATTTCTAAAGCTGATATAGCCATCACCACCTTTTCCAGCCGAAACTTGAACCTTAACTTTATCTACAAACATTTTAACTACCTCAATTTCCTTAAAACATTCAGAACTTTGTGCCGATACGTCACCGTCTTTTCCCAGTCACCCAGAAACTCAACATCATTTCCAGCAAACGATCTCTTAAATTTCGAAAAACCATACCATCGATGGTCTTGTGGCGCATCCGGCGGACTAACCCCGAATAAATCATAGTAAGCAAGGCCCGAATCAATTGCGTCTTTTATAGTAAAAGAAACTAGACTGGCTCCGGCATCAAGTTTTCTAGCTTCCGGGTAAGATGCCGCATAGAGATAATACCGGCACCTTTGTTCGACATCATCAAAAACTATTGTTGAGGCAATTCTCTTCCCCTCGTGTACGGCGAATATAAGCTCTCCACAACGATTTTTTAGTATAAACTCTACCATTGTCACGAAGTAATCTTTTGACTTCATGTGAGTGCTCGTACGGCTTTCGGTATCTTTTAGCATTTTCCAGAAATCATCAACATCTTTAATGTTTTGAGATTTCTCGAATATCAATGCTCCAGCCTCTGCTTTGCGCCAACCCTGGCGGTTTGAAGTGCGAAATTCCATAAGTAATTTATCCCAACCACTGCCTAAATCTATTACCGACGTATTCGACGGCTGAAAACTTTTGGACATTTTCTTGTAGCCTTTTTCAGAAAGCCATTTACTGGTAGCTCCCGAAATTGGCTCAATCCTAACATAATCAACGCCGATAGATCTGGCTTTTTCATCAATTAGTTCAAGTATCTTGTTCTTGTTCTTAGAATCTAACGTTGGACCATAAGGAAAGT
The DNA here is from genome assembly GCA_020428535.1 of Candidatus Saccharimonadota bacterium. GTDB lineage: Bacteria > Patescibacteriota > Saccharimonadia > Saccharimonadales > JAGQMS01 > JAGQMS01. Next base: position 13,452 of record JAGQMS010000001.1, on the reverse strand, counting down.
AAAGTCGCTTAAAAAACTTTCCAAATTTTCCATCTGATTTTTCTACCACACCATAGGCCGACATCGCTTCTGAACTAATTTCAATAACATCATTTCCGAGTACTTTTTGGAACTCAAACCATACTCTACTTTGCAATAGATGTCGCTCATAAGGTGGTGTCATCCCTTAATTATACCTGTTATATGCGAAAAATATTTGTAATTTTGGCTAAAAATGTATGAAATACAAGTCCCAGCGTGAAGACGGAAGGATCATGGTGCTGTATCTACCGTCATAATTGAAGTTATATTGGCTAATTAGCATAGTGCCATCGGAGTAGACGTCTTCAACGTACATTGCATGACCGTAGTAACCGCTCGCCCAAATAGCCACTGAGCCTGGAGTTGGGTTTCGGTCGACAGGAATACCGTAGCTTTGTGCACTCGTTACCCAATTTCGAGCATTGCCCATACCATTCACCCAAGTAGTGGGCATGTAACGCCCAGTGCTTGCAACTTTCCATGCCGTGTAACTTACACACTGCCTATAGCACATTCCCCAAGGGTCATTGCCGTAACAATCCCATGCGGTCCAGTAGCCTTCTGCAACATGCGCCCAGGGGTATGAACCGTCACCAACATAGCTTGTTGAGCGGGATAGCGCGGCAATTTTTTGATTAATCGCTTTTTGTTGATTCTGCAACTCTTCTACCATGGCACGATATTTTTGCTCTTCACCTTGAGTCTGAGCTAACAAATCTGCACGTTCTTTTCTGGTTGCTTCTAGAGCGTCTTTCTGTGCCTGTAAACTTGTTTTTAGCTGTTCTTGTTCAGCTTTTTTGGCTTCTAAGTCTTTTTTAAGAGCGACAACATTGTCTAGCGAGGTTTTTACACTGTTTTTTAGTTGCTCAAGATATTGCTGTTTATTAACAAAGGTGCTGAAATTGTCACTTGAGAAAAGTAGTTCTACAGAGCTTGCGCCTGTAGTTTTATAAAGTTCCTTGAGATTTGTTCTTAGAATGCCCTTTTGCCGTTCAAGTTCGTTTTCGGTTTTTATTAGCTCTGCCTCTAGGTCTTTTATCTTTTGCTCAGTTTCGTCGATTTTAGTTTGTGTTGATGCCAATTGATTATCAAGCTCTGCGATCTTGTTTTGCAAACTGTCGACTTGAACTGCTAGGTTGTCTGCATTCGCCTTATTGGCATCGATCTGAGATTGAAGTGAATTGGACTGATTCTGAAGATCTGAAACACTTTCAGCACCAACTAATATTGATGAATATACGGGAGCAATAGCCGGACTGATTATCATAACCAGAGCTGCTATAACTGATGGGAATTTTAGTTTGAAAGTATTTTTTATTTTGCCCATGGTACCTCTTATTTTACCATAAACTTAATGATATGTTAAGTCGTCTCAACCAGAGTTTTTAGTATATAAATCGGTAATTATCCATGTCTGATGCCGGAATAGTATAGTAGCTGACTCTGCCCCAGCCATCTCGGTCATTCATACCGCTAATATTTATTGAGCCATCGGCGTTAACTGATTCTACTATTGTGACGTGCCCAGCACTTGTAGCTGGGAATCGATACCAGACTACTGCACCTGCGCGTGGCTCAGTACCAGTTTCCATACCGATTGCTTGCGCGGCAGCCAACCATGTGATGGCATTCCCAAGATTGCTAGGTACTGGATGGCCAAGTTGGGCACGTCTTTCAGCGGCCCACCAAGTACAAAATCCTGCCGCGTATCCATTCCCACCAAATCTTGGGGTAAAGTTACCAATATATGAAACACCGGCATATTTAACCTCTGGTGGTTTCTCGCCATCAGGAATGAAAATATATTCATTTACAGGTAGTGATCCGGTCAGCTCAAGATCATTGAATGCCACAATTTTATCTGCTGTAGTCTTATATTTTTCGGCTAACTTTTCGATTGTATCGCCGGCATTTGGCTTATACACCAAACCTGTCCTGTTTTTTGGTGGTAGAACAATCGTAGTGCCGGCACGTACACTGTCACCACCAAGATTGTTGGACCACTTAATGCTTTCAGCGCTAACGCTAAATTTCTGTGCGATTGAAGATACACTTTCACCGTCTAGGACAACGTATTGTAGGATGTCTTTTCTACTCTGCGTACCAGTAGTTTCATCGGCTACAATTTGTGGTTTAGCAACAACAACATCTTCAGAGACGGGAATACTTATCAGAGTATCTCTGGAATCGGCCTGGTTTCGCACTTGATCAATTTCTGGTAATCTTGCCGCTTGAGCTATATTAACAGCGATGTCCGCTGAGGATATCTCATCTAGAGCAACAACCTCTGTAGAATTTGATTGATTATTAGTTTGGGCGCTAGGTACCGCTGATGTTCTTGAATTTGTAACTAAAAAGACAGCAACACCGGCAACTAGCAGTGTATTAACAATCAAAAGACCGTACTTCGTAAACGGCTTTTTGAGAGTACGAATTATACTTTTTGAGCGCTTTGCGCTCTTCTTCCTTATAGAAAGATTGCTAAGATTCATAGTAATTTTAAAGGCGTCGTCGTCCTAACAGGGACAGCAACACCTCTCTATTCAGCTAACAAAAAATTGATAGCTTAAGAGATATTATAGCACAAAATCAGTTCACAACTGGAACATAGTCACTGGCGCAAGTTATTTTGCAATGATCTCTAATCGCCTGTTCATGCTCAGCTTGAGTTCTAGTGAAATAATTTATACCGTCATCGCCCGTAAGGAAGAATAAGTAATCCGTGTCTGCGGGGTATGCAACAGCTTCAAGAGCAGTCTTTCCAACATTATTTATGGGGCCCGGCGGTAATCCTGAATACAGTCGAGTGTTGTACGGTGAATCTAGAAATGGTGTTGGCTCACCACCGAATACAGCCGATGCGTAAAAATATGTAGCATCCGAGCCGAGATCAATTCCCTCGTCGAGCCGTTTCTCAAATATTTGCGCTACTACCTTTCGATCTTCTGCACTTGGGACTTCTTTCTCGACAATGGATGCCAGCGTGACTGCCTCATAAACACTTAGATTATGCGACCTAAAAGCCGCTACCATGTCAGGAGTTATGACTTTATTTAGCTCCACCAAAGAGAGCCGAATTATATCTTTTGGCGTTGTAGATTCGGTTATTTGATATGACTCAGGGTAGATAAAGCCCTCTAGGCTCTCGCCGTCCTTTATCTGGTTCACTACTGGGATATCAAGATAGTTAGCGGGATCCATGGCAAGGGTAATATCTTCCTCAGAATAGCCAGCCTTGATAAACCTTTGTTTAATTTGATCCACTCTTAGGCCAGGCCCAATGGTGAACAAACTAGCAGCTTCTTTCCCCGCTACCAGAACATCTAAGACTTGCTGTGTAGACATTGAAGGGCTTAATTCGTATGTTCCGGCTTTTAGCTTTGATGCTTGTTTTTGAATGCGTACATAAACTTCAAAAGCACGAGCGCTCTTGATCAAACCATGGTTTTTAAGCTGTGATGATATATCGCCCAAGCTACTACCCGGTGCAATGATTTCACTTACTACGGTAGTGTCATTGGACACTGGTTTTAGAGAATTCACATACCAAAAACGTGCGTATAATACACCACTAAAAACAACTAGGATCAGGCTCAATAATATGATAAGACTAATCTTCAGTTTGCTAGGCTTTCTTTTTATCTTTAATTGATCCATATACTTATATATTTGTCCTGATGAAGTCTTCCAATATTACCACAGCAGCGAGGTCGTCTACATGACGAGATTTATTCGAATTGCGAGCCTCAGCTTCATTTGTAGATAGTGTTTCATCTTGAAAAATGTATTTAATCCCTAGGGGAGTTATCTTCTCATCGCAGAATCTTACTATGACTTTAGACTGCTCCGTTTCTTCTCCGTTCATGTTTCTGGGCAGTCCTACAACTACGAGATCAATTTGAAACTCTTCAACTAATTTAACAAGGTTGTTTAAAAAATTTTCGTCATTATCTAATATTTTAAGCGCTTGAGGAAGTTTTGCTATTGAGTTAACCCGAGCGACGCCAATTCTAGCCGCACCGATATCTAAACCTAGGGCATTTTTGAACTCAACCATTTATCGTGATTGTGATTTTAGTAGTTTTCTTAGGAATTGAAAACACCCAGAAAGGCGAAAGCCTAATGTCTGCCTTTGTAACGCCGGGTAGTGCCTCTAGCTGTTGCTTTGCTGCGCCTGCTCTTGCTCCAGCTATCTGAGTTTTCAAGCTTTCTTCATTGAGATTTGGGCCAACTTTTCCTGTTGCAGAGATTGAAATCTTTAGTTTTTCGGGGCTGGTTTTTTCGATTACACCGACAACAGCCGATTCTGAACCAGTCGTAGAAACTGTTTGGGCCAAAGTAATGTTTTTAGCTATTTCCGCACTCAATAGCGGATCCACGTCTTGTCTCTTAACTCCCAACATTGAGGATGTAATATCCATGGTTATAGCGACATCTCCGCTAGCTTCGCCGTCCACTGCTACAGCTGGCTTCGGCTCTCCCTGCGAGGTTGAGTAAGTGTCAGCAATTGGTATATATCCGTCATTAGTTAGTAGGGTAGCTACCTTACCCTGAACATTATCTGCAGCGTTTTCTAGTAGCTTTAGCTTGGCCGCTTCAATGTCGTCAGCCGAAACAACTTTCACTAGCTTAGATGTTCCACCACCCATAACCCCACCATACGCAGTAATATTAGGGTACCCAGCTACTGAATAAGCACCTGCCGCAAGATTGTATTGGTCACCAGATTTAGAGGCTACTACGGCAACATCGACACTATTCGAGTCAGGAGTTGTGCAGTTACTTCCACCTCCAGTAAAGGACCCCCCGGGCAAGGTTATGGCTTTTTGCGTGATAAAAGTATATGAACTTTTACTAACACCTGTTCCGGATGGGACTGTAATAGGGTCAGTAGAGTCGCAATTCTTCAGAGTCACTGTGCCACTTGCCTTATCCCCGACGTCTTTTTGGCCTGTTGGCGTAAATGATCCGCTCAGAGTCTGTTTATCTTCAAGTTTCTTTGCGGGAACAAGCATATTCACCGAATCGACGGCTTGCTGGGCCGTATCTGCGATAACCGTAATCTTACTATTGGCGTCACTTTTTTGGGTATCAATTGTTATGCTCGCTTTTGGTGCAATCATGAAAGCCCAATACCCTATTGCAGACAAAAGAATAATTACTAGCCCCGCAAGAACCAACCTAATACGGAAGCTACCGAAGTTAGGCACCTTGATACCTTTTGATTCTTTTTTGCTATCTTCCTCTTTCTTCTCATCATCTTGATCTAAATTATCTAGTTCGATTTCATCGTCGTCGCCTTCGTCAGCGCCGGCTAATTTGCCGATTGGGGTAGATAGATCAACTTTTTTATCGCCAACATAAACATCTGGCTGAGCTGGGTCAACTCCATCATCTTCGACTGACTCTTCGATTTCTTCTTTGCTGATCTTCACTTTTGGTATGGCTGGCTTTGACTGAAGACTACTAGAAACGTAAAGCCCGGCTTGAGCTGCCAATGTCATAACCTGCTCGTCAGTAGTTATCAAAACAATATTTTTCGAGGCTTGCTCACTGATGCGCTTTAATAGGTTTACATTTACACTACCCTGCAGGACGCTTGGCCGCTTTGGCAACACTAAAGCAACGATTTTCTCATTAGATGCCTTTATCTTGTCAGCAATGCCGGCTATGTCATCTTCAATATCGATGTAGATTGTAGATTTTTTCATACGCTAAGTAGCCTATTGAGCCTTTCTCTTATACTGCCACTAGGTAGTTCAAACAATCCCAGTGTATCTGCGCCAACACGCAAAAGGCCCATTGCGGTTATGTAGGTATGATCGTCTATATCACCTGTGCTGTCAACTATCGAGATTACTTCCTTAGGTTGGATTAGTTTGATGATTGGTTTTTTTGTAAATGGCAACTCTTCATACCAATTGCTATCAGCCAATGCCTCTCTGAGCATCAATAAGCTAGCTCCACCACCACAGAGAAGTATCTGATTGGGGAGTTGGTCAAGATTTTTAAACTCGCTCAACGCTAGTTCTACTCCACTCAGCCAAATATCTAAAGTTTTACGGAGTGCATCTTCAACTTGTGGTCGTTTTGTGGAAGGCGTTCGACCATCGCTAAGCCCAAGTTTCAATGCCTCAGCCTGGATATAGTCGAGGCCAAGCTCTCGCTCAATTGACTTCGTAAATACTCTACCGCCTATGCCAAACATCTTCGTGCCTTCGACTCCGCCCTCGTTTACAACGGCGATATCGGTAGTCCCACCACCAACGTCGATAAGTATAGCGCTCATATTAGCATTTGGGTTATTACCGATAACTGACCTTGCTACCGCAAATGGTTCTGCCGCAACAGCAACCAGGTCAACATCCAACTCATGTGCTGTTTTCTCGAGGGCGCCAATATGGATTTGCGGAGCGAAGGCAGTAAATAACTGGACCATGACTTCCTTACCTTGAAAACCGACAGGATTAGTGACCTTATAGCCATCAATATCAATTGACACTAGCGCACTATTAACTAATTTCAGCTCCGGTGCTTTACCACCAGTTTCTGACTGTAGTTTTTGAGCAGCACGACTTGATGCTTTTTCTTGAATCAGCTTAATTATTCGGTCTATTTCCGCGATATCGAGAGCTTTTTGGCTATCTTTACGGTTCACTTTAACAGTAACGGTGAGACCCTGAACTAACTCCCCGGCAATTCCAATCACAACAGATCTAGCGCTAACTCCAGCCATAGTTTCGGCTTGCGATAACGCCTGCTCGCAATTGGTCACAACAGCCGATATATCCGCAATAGCCCCGGATTGCATATCCGCAAGATGCTGGCGAACACGACCTGTGCCAATGATTGTCAACTGATCACCATGAACTCTAGCGATTAGGGCTTTAACAAACTCCGTGCCAATGTCTAGAGCTACCAGATGTTGAGAGTGCTGCTCTTTTGTGGCTGCTGTTTTGGAGATAACTTTATTTTTTAGGGCAGTCAATTTGCCTATCATAACAGATATATTCTAGCATAAACGGCATAAGTTTAACTAAACTAGCACTGCTTTTATACGTCTGACGCCTGCTGAAGAGCTTTCTTCTTTTAAGATTTTAAATCTTTTGCCGTCCTCGCCTAGTTGGCCGGTATGATCTACATGAGGTCCACCGCATATTTCACGACTGTAATTATCGCCTTCAGGGTCTCCAACCGTGTAAACCTTAACCTGTTCTCCGTAACGATCCCCAAATGCTCCGGCTACGCCAGATTCTAAAGCTTCTTTAGTATTCTCTTCGCGCCAGGAAACCGGCCAGTCTTTTTCAATTTGCTCATTAACCATATCTTCAACTGCTTTGATCTGTTCGGGAGTCATTTTCTCGTCGTGACTAAAGTCAAAACGTAGTCTTTCGGCAGTTATGTTACTGCCTCGTTGGACAACATGATCACCTAATATGTTTTTTAGAGCACGATACATTAGATGGGTGGCAGTGTGATATTTGACTACGATGTCGCTGTGATCAGCTAAGCCACCTTTAAAAGTTCCAGCTGCGGCTGTTCTAGAACGCTCTCTCTGCTCATTCATCAGCTTATCGAAATCTTCTCGCCAGTTTTCTGCGATCGCAATATTTTGGCTATACGCCTCTTCCAGCGAAAGTTCATACGGGAAGCCATGGGTGTCGTGCAGAGTGAATATATCTTCGCCTGTAAGGTTTTTAGATTGCTTACTTAACTTGTTAAGTTCCCTTAAGCCACTGTGTAGTGTTCTTCTGAATAGTTGCTCTTCCCTTTTTAATACATCAAGTACTCTGTTTTCTGACTCAGCCACTTCGGGGTAATCATTCTTATAGAGCTCACAGACTACGGGCGCTATTTGTTCACACAAATCCTGCTCAGCGCCAAGATCGAAGGCGAATCGAATTGCTCGGCGCATCAGTCGGCGCATCACATAGCCTTGCGCTGTATTACTCGGCACGACGCCGTCAACAGCCAAAAAAACTGCAGCACGAAGATGGTCGGCTATGACCCTCATACTTTCAGTGTGTGACTCATATGATTTTCCGCTAAGTTTTTCAAGGGCTTCGATAATTGGCCTAAGCACGCTAATTTTGAAGATATCGGGAGTATTCAGTTTTGCAGCCGCGATTCGTTCCATACCACCGCCAAAATCGACATTTTGCTTAGGTAGCTTCTCAAAACCTTTCTCAGTTTTGATATATTCCATAAAAACAGAGTTGCCAATCTCCATGTATCTTCCACAGTCACAGTTGACATGACAGTTTTCACCCCATTTTTTATCATGTTCAATAAAATCAAATTCATAAAATACTTCACTGTCGCCACCACCTGGTTCGCCGATTGGCATATTTTCAGGTTTACCGCTCCTGCTCCACCAGTTTTTAGAAGAGTCATAGAAAAATATCCGCCCACCCTGCATGCCTTTTTTGTAACCTTCTTCTTCACTGCCAATCTCAACAATATTTGGCTCAACCCCTTTTGACTTAAATAATTCTGACCAAATTTCTGCGCCTTCAGTATCTTTTGGGATACCGCTTGCTTCATCACCAATGAAGCAAGTCACAAATAGTTTGTTTGCATCTAAGCCCACAGTCTCAGTTAAAAACTCGAAAAACCAAGGTAGTTGTTCTTTCTTGAAATAGTCACCTAGACTCCAGTTGCCGAGCATTTCAAAAAATGTTGTATGCCGATTATCGCCAACTTCTTCTATGTCTTGGGCGCGAAGACAGGTTTGTGAGTCAGCTATTCTGACACCCTTTGGGTGAGCCTGCCCCAGAAGGTATGGGATTAATGGCTGCATACCAGAACCAGTAAACAGTGTGCTCGGGTCATCTTGCGGGACCAAAAGCGCCCGAGGTACAACTGCGTGCCCGCGTTCTTTAAAAAATTTCAAGTATTGATTTCTAATTTCTTGTGCGTTCATATGATTGTTCTTGTGTTAATTTGATAAATTCTAAGGGTATACGAAATATGCCCTAAAGGGCCCAAAAACTGACAAGAACTTTAGACATTTTCATTACACCGAATTATAACAGATCAACATACCGTCAAACTACTATCCCGCCGCCAAAAACTTCCCTATCCGAATAGATAACAGCCGATTGCCCTGGAGTAACTGCCCGTATGGGCTCATTTAGAGTAATTCTGAGACCTTTTTTAGTGCTTTCAATGCTCTTTATCGCAATCAAAGGCGCTCGATGTCTTGAGCGCAAATAAAGTTGTCCATCAATTCGAGTAAGATCCTTGTTTGGCGTTATTACGTGCACTGATGTCAACTCTAAAACATCCGACCATAGTTTTGGATCGGCGATATCACTTGTTACATAAACCTCATTTTTTACCATGTTTTTCCCGGTGACATAGTAAGGTAAGCCACCACCTACTCCTAGACCCTGCCTTTGGCCAATGGTATAAAATAACGCACCTTCGTGCTCTCCAACGACAAGACCATTTTGATCTATAATTGCGCCCGGTACTGTGTCATCGACATACATTTTAAGAAAATCTTTGATACCAACTTTACCAACAAAGCATATCCCCATACTTTCTTTGCGCTTGGCATTCGGCAATTTAAATCTTTCAGCAATTTTCCGAACCTCTGTCTTTTGCAAATCACCCAGAGGAAAGATGGTCTTTTTCAAGGCTTCTTCTGTGACTCTATAAAGAAAATATGTCTGATCTTTTAGCTCATCTTTTGCCCTGAAAAGTCTACCGTCACTAGTATTCGCATAGTGGCCAGTAGCAATCATGTTGGCACCTTTTTCTAAGCAAGCCTCCAGAAAAAGCTTGAATTTAATCTCCTGGTTACACATTACATCTGGATTAGGCGTTATTCCGCTTTTGAAGGCGTCAATCATATATTGAACAACCTTTTCAAAATACTGATCTTCAAAATCAAGCATCAAGAAAGGAATATCTAGATGAACAGCAACCCTTTTAGCGTCTTTGTAATCTTCTTCCCAGGGGCATTCTATTGTACCGATTGCCTTTGACCAGTTCTTCATATAAACACCAGTAACGTCGAAGCCTTGCTCTTTTAAAAGAGCGGCAGATACGGCGCTATCAACGCCCCCAGACAAACCAACAAACACTTTCTTCATCGGATAACTACTTTAATATAAATCTATAATTTAAGCAAAAGCGAGCCAGTTTAATAATTAAAAGGTCGCTCGCCAGCTTCGATCTTCTTGCGGAGCCGATAAATCGCATATCTTTTGCCCAGCCAAAATGTAGATATTATAAAAGGCACCATGATTGCAGCGGGCTGCCACAGGATCTTCGTACTCGTGGTAGTGGATGTAGTACTTGACCCCGACCCACTTCCGGTACCGCTAGAAATACCAGTCTGCTTAAGCTCGCCATTGCAAATTGCTACAACTTGCAATAGTGCAGATTTCCCATCCTTATCAACCGCCTTTACCACCACAGTGTATGCACCAGGGTTGGTGTAGGTGTGTTCTAGATAAAATTCCCCAGGAGCAGCAACGCTCAACAGGCTTGTCTCCCCATCACCCCATTCAGCAGTAATCGCATATGGCCCAGCCCCACCGGAAATTGCGAATGGCCAGCTGAGTTTCTCATTTGGGTTAGCTCCTTTTTTTGCGAAATTTGTAGTTAAGGTCACTCGTTCAACTGCTGTAATCGAGCCTAAGTCACCGTTATATACGACTGACACTACATTTGAAGTAGGACTTTCTTGATCTAGGCTATCATATTGTTTGGCTACTAAATCATTTCTACCATTAAATAAATCCATACTCATGGAAAAACTACCGCTTTGACACTGTGCCGATCCACCAAAGACTCCATTTTTAAATACCTTAACCAGCAGATCACTATCACATATACCACCAACAGTAACCGGGATTTTACTAATACTAGCGCCATCGGCAGGTATGGAAATAACAGGAGCAAATGCAGGTGCTGGCTGTGTTACGGTGCCCTGAAGCCCTACCGAACCATTTGTGCTAGCAGATTGAGCACTGGCGACCGCTGAAGGTAGCACCATAAGCAGCGCCATACTGAAGATAACTTTAATAATTCTAAATTTGTTCACTCATGTAATTACAGCACATTCCACCCTGTAAGCACAAGCTTTAAAAACACCCCCACCATGATTTACGGTGAGGGTGTTAAGGACTATTTAACTAATTTATTTTCTGGGTGACCTTTTTAGCAATCTTAGGATTGCGAATACTATAGCAGCAAGCACAAGGACTGAGACTACCACTGTCCAGATTGGCAAGTACCAGACATTTACCTTTTGAGTAAGCACATCACCACCATCACCATATGAAATACCAGCGGTGATGGTGTATCTTCCTGGCAATTTCACGCCTTCGATATTGTTAGTGAAAACCCTCTGGCTATCTGGGAGTACATTTGCTCTCGGATCAGAGTCATTCATCTCATATGATGCAACTTCACTACCACGCCAGTTAGTAATTGTAACCTTACCAAATGGCTTCAAGAAACTGTTACCAGTATTCTTTACCTTTATTTGAACTCTATCAAATGGCTGAGCAAAAACATTGCTGAGTCGGATCTCATTGTTTGACCCCGGTGTAGCTCGACCAGCTCTGATGGAGACTAGTTGCATACTTTCTTTGATGTTTCCTGGCACATTCACCAAAATGATACCGCCAACACTTCCAGTCAAGGATACCTGTCCGCCACCAGTTTGATTTGCCGGTACACCCTGGAACAATACAACACCATAGTATGCCCCTGGAGCCTGATTGTCAGGTATTGAAATCGGGATAACAACATCGTCATCTTGATCTGGTGTTAAGCTCAAATCAGATGGAAGAGTGATAAAACTCTTGATTGATGCGGCGTTTGATTCACCGTCTTTGAGTGGCTTTGGTGAGCCATCTTCTTGTGGATCAAAGTCGTTTAATTGTGACTTAACAACAATTGGCCCACTAGTTACGTTCTTGATATTAAATTTAGCCTGCCCGGTTTCACCAGGAGCTACCGTTACTTCATTTCTTGTAGGCGAAATTCTTAGCCCACTCGCAGAACCACCATCCTGCGCTCCCACCGGTGCAACTGCTGTAGCGGCAAGTATCATCAAAGCAGATACAGCACCGACTACTTTACGAAAAACAGTCATAAACCCTCCGTTTAGATTTTGTTAGTACATAGTATAAAACAATATGTTTATGATTAAAAGGTTGTTGTGGCAATTACAGTCATAGTTGTAGCATATCGGCCAGCATGCTGATTGGGGTCAACATTAACCAAATATGAAATTGTGTAGCGATTCCAGGCTGATGGTAGTGGTGCCGTAGCCAAAACGTCACCATCCACGAATTTAAATTGATTTGGAGTGTTGTAGTTTGTTGCAACAACGCCTGCCCCGGAACCTTCTATGTCATGACCTACACCCGGAGAAGAATTTGCTCTCAGGTTTATACCAAATTGATTCACTCCTGCCTGAGAAACAGTTTGTACGGGTAAAGCTGTAATAGTCTGATTTCCGGCAGTCATTGTATTGCCTTGAATACTGGCGACATAACCGTTGATACTATTTGTGGCAACTGCGAACTGGGTAGTGCCACTGTTCGCGCTAGTTTTCGATAATTCACCCAGATCAACTGTGGTCCCTGAAGCCGAGGCGCAATCACTTGCAACTGTCACTCCAGTACAAAGTGCCAGAAACGGCGGTACGTAAAGCGTGATAGTCAGTGGACTTTGGATGCTAAATGTAACGGCCCCGGAGTCATCATAGACTCCACTAGCGTCAGTTGAGCTATATGTTGCTAATCTGACGTAAACAGTTGTATTCGTCGCATCTGGATTAGTAATATTATCAAATCGATAGCTTACGGTCCCCGCACCTACAACTCCGGGGGTCCTGGTTAAGATTATTTTATTTGGCGTTAGGGTTGTGTCTGGATGTATTGAGAAATCTGTTATTCCGGACTGTGACGCCAATGTTACGGCCGATGAATCAAAACCACTAGGGGCCGTGCATGACATTGTGGGGAGTGGTGAGTTAGAGCAATATTCGAAAGCAATTGAGCCTATAGTTGGCGTACCTAGAATATCAAAAGTGAAAGTATTATAGGTATTGGCGTCAGGGATGGATGATCCTGAAGTTACACTCCTATTGTCCAGAAATGCTCCGATTGGGCTCGTAATTGAATTTGCCACTATCAATACCAGCACCAATGAGAGAACCAGTTGAAATATTCTGTGCAATATCAGCCCACGTGAATTACCCACTGGTTCAATATTGGCAGTTTTATCCACCTCTTGCATGTGATAATTGTACACTAAATACCGCCCCCATAGGGAGCGGTATTGTATATTTTGGCAACTAAAATCTTATTAATATGTTGCGACAGCTATAAAGTCAGCCTGTGCAGTGTATTGTCCTGGAGGCGTAGTTAGAGCTGCTACAGCACCGAAGCCTAAGACAACGGC
>JAGQMS010000019.1:6667-12831 GCA_020428535.1 Candidatus Saccharimonadota bacterium | reverse complement strand
TTTTGTCCGTCCGCGCCTGGACCAGCTTGAGCTGATTCTAGCGTCAGTGAACGATTTGTTAGCTGATCGGCTTTGGCCGGTGCTGGCACCAAGAGCAAGCTCGAAGCCATAAAGCTCAAAAAATATGCCAACGTTAATAATTTTGTTTTTAGATGTTTCACTGTTCCCCTCCAACTATTTTTTTAAAATACTGATACTAGTTTTATCAAAGTTTTAACCTAAACACAAGCGTATTTTCTTTTTCCTATGGATCTTTTATTCTCAAACCAAAAACCCCTGTGTAAAACACAGGGGTTTTTCGGGTAAAGTTACTACTAGTAAGTAGGTACTGAGAAGTAATCTACGTTGACAGCATACTGACCAGATGGCGAAGTAATGCTAGCCTTTGAAGCGAAGAAGATTTGAAGTCCTTCGTTGTCTACTGGACCGGTTGCTGTAGCTAATGTGTCAGAGCCTGTTCGATTCCAGTTCCAACAGTCCATAGCTGAACTAGTACCAGTTGTGCTACATGATGTACCGCCGGTAGCATTTCCTGTAAATCCATATCCAGTGCTTGTTGAATCAAGCGCCAATGCAGTAGTTGCATTGTTTTGGTTTACAGCTGGAGTAGCCATACCAAACTCTTCGTTTGATGAAGTCGTTACCAAGGCGGCTACAGTTCCGTTAGATACTGATTGGTCAAGGTTAACTGGGTTAATACAGTAGTCGTCACGGTTGGCTGCAGCAAATCCACCACAAGATTGACCGGCAGTTGAAAGAGTACCTTGAGTGTATGAGCCACTAGTATCTGCGCGATAACCGATTGTTGCGCCAAATGATGCATTTGTAGATAACATAGCGTAGCCGTAGTTATCATCATTAGAGGTCGAACCATCAGCACAAGTTGCAGTGTGAGCAGAAGCAGGAGTAATACATGCAGTTGTTGAATCAGGTGCGATACCAAGTGCGATGTTAGTACCAGCAGTTTGGCCGCAGTCATTAGTTAAGGATGCTGCTGCAAATGTTGCTGGCGTATACGCAACAGTACCATTGGCCATTGCGCCAACACAGAAAGCAAGAGTTTCCTGGATTTTGAATGAAACGTTCTGAGTAGCTTGGACTGATTGTGCCATTGCACCGCTATCAGTAAATGTTGTGTATGCGTTGTCTGAGAAGAAACCTATTCTCGCATAGAAAGTTCCTGAGCTTGATGGGTTGGTTACGCCTGTTATATCAAAAGATACTACTGTTGTACCCGCAGTAACAGTCTGAGGCGTAGCCCATGACACACGAATTCTTGCAGCAGTTGAACCTGTACCTAGGTTAGCATTTGGTGTTGAGCCTGTAGCAGCACCGCCAAGCGTAGGCGTACCGGCAGATGGGTTGGGATTAGCAAGCGTCGAACCTGAAAATGCTAGACCTGTAGGAGCAGCACACGCAGTGCCTAAGAAAGGTGAATCACATAGATCCACTTCTATTGAACCTAAAGTGGTGCTACCACCTGTAGGAACTTTTGCTGAAAACGAATACGTAACGCCTGTTGTTGACGCGGTGTTTTTATCTAGGCTTAAGCTACGGTTAGTCAAAACCAAAGCAGATGCACTACCGCCCAAGAACATCGGTAATAATGCTGAACCTGCTAGTACAGCAGATGTAGCTACCGCAATTCGTCCACGTAAAGTTTGATAAAAAGTTTTTTTCATACAGTTTTTCCTGTTTATTTTTGTACCTATGGGGATAGAGTAGCTTATTTGTCAAAAAAACACAAGAGGTTTATCCACAAGGAACACTTAAATTTCCTAATACGTTGGCACTACGTCGACGGAATGATCAAAAATATAAGTTCCTGCAGGGGTGATGCTACTAATATTAACCATATAAGTAATGGTGTAGTTTGTCACACCACTACTCGAGTTTGAGTAAGCTATCGCATCATCGGGCACATAACGATATTGATTGGCGGTTCCATAATTAGCATTAACATTACCAAAGCTGAACGAGCTATCCGGTACCTGAACGGGATCTGCGCCGACTGATGTAGGTACGGTATTGGCTACAAGATTTATTCCAAACTGTTCAGTCCCGGCAATGGGGGCCGTTTGAGAAGTTAAGTTTGACATAACATAGCCGCTTTCTTGCGTAGGTGGTGCACCGCGTATATACACCGTGTACCCATAAGCAAGATACGTCCGCACTCCAAATTGTGATGAGCCGGAGAGAGTACTCGCGGTCGATGCATTCCCTAGGTCTAGATTTAACGCTCCAGCGATCACTTCTAATTCAGGTGCATCGGATGTCGTAAAACCTCCAACAGCTTGGTATTGCGTGCCGTTGACGATACCTACTGCAGTATCCCCTGCTGTTGCACGTCCTTTATACGCAGTACCAGAAAGGTCGTTTTCACTCCCCGCTGCACCGACTTGGGCCTCTTCAATTTTATATGCGCTACCCGTATACTGCGCGTACGCTACAGATGGGAGCATTAATACACTGCATATGGTTACAGCCAAAATGGAAGTCTTTGTTTTTATCCCTAGTCTCATAAACATGCTCAATCTGATTACGCTTTGAAGTTATTATAACCTACTTATATTTGAAATTTATAATGATTTGAATGATTTCAAAACTGAGGAGAAAGTTGAGTCATTTTCAATGAAAGCCAGATTACGATAAGTGATCATATACTGGGCAGAACCACCATCTCCATGGCTCATTGTTAAGTAATTATCATCTCCGACTTCTCCAGCAACAATGTAGAGTTGAGGACTCCCGGCCCAACATGGGAATAGAGTATTTGCTTGATTAGCCATAAAATTCTGAGTGTTTTTATCTGTTGTAGTTGTTGTGCAGTCTGGCTGTAGGTCCCCAACTTCGAAACTATTTCCATCTATGATTGTAACAGGGACTACTCTGCTGAAATAAGCTTCACTTGAGACAGGTTTTCTATTGATATAAATCTGCAAAAGGCCCTGTGGGTTTGGGCCCTGCATCTCACGGTATGTGTATAAACTATCTTCTTTCGTAAGCTCCGGAACAGCTTGCCAAGTTTTAGCGACTCGAAAACTAAACCAGTTGGTTTTTATAGTGGTGTTTGGGTCAAAACTACCCTTATCAATTGTTTTACCTGTTACGGGAGCAGGTGGTAGGGTGGATATTACAATGTAAATAATAATCGGCACCATCAACGCCAGAGTAATTAAGCTGACCCTCCATATTGTTCGTGAGGTTGATTGCTCCCTTGCCGATGTTGCCGGTCGACCGTATCGATATTTACCCATGTAACTTTTCCACCTTCTTATTTTCTTTATTTTTTAGATGGTCATGATTATTAATTTCTGTTAGTATATGAAGCATAACCTTTTTGATATTTTATGGATAATAACGACCCAAATCAACCTGGGAATGAAAATTCACTAGAAACACCAGAGACTAGCGTTAATGGCGCAGGTGTGGTTGGAAGTGGTGACGACGCAATTCATGTAAAAGCAAGCTTATGGTCGCGAATCGTTAAAAAGCTTAGTTTTCTGAACATATATATGTTGCTTTTTATCTTGATCATTGTCATAGCTGGAATCATTATTTTTATTGGATGGAGAAATAACAAAAAGGTAGATCAAGCCGGGAAAATCAATGCACAAGATTTGACTACTCAAGATCTTGGAAGTATCTCAGCAAATAACACACAGATCGGTGATCCAAAAGAAACTCTAACTGTAGCATCGAATGCTATTTTTAACGGTAAAGCGCTTTTTAGAGACAGTATCGATGTTGCTGGCACCATTAGGGTGGGAGGAGCGCTAAGTTTACCGGGTATTACGGTCTCTGGTACATCATCATTTGAAAATGTCACAATCTCAAATTCTCTAGCAATTGCGGGTGATACCAATATTAGCGGTAATCTTTCAGTCCAAAAGAGCTTAACAGTATCTGGCGGTGCTTCATTCGGTGGAGCAATTTCAGCAGCACAGCTAAATATTGACAGCCTCACCCTAAACCAGGACATTCTTCTAAACAGACATATTACTTCGGGCGGGGGTGTCCCTGGCGTGACTACTGGCGGCGCTGTTGGTGCTGGAGGTACCGGCTCTATAAATGGCAGTGATCTAGCGGGTACTGTGACAGTTAACATTGGAGGCTCTCCGTCTGCGGGTACATTAGCAACTGTGAGCTTCGTTAATTCATATGGCTCAGAACCTCACGTAGTAGTTACCCCAGTTGGCTCATCTGCCGCAGGCTTAAATTGGTACATCACCAGGAGTGCTACAGGTTTTGTAATTAGTACTACAAACGCACCATCCGCGTCTACTAGCTTTTCATTTGACTACGTAGTGATAAATTAAACATCTAGGAAAATTATTACTTGGTTCTGGTGAACGTGCATTAACCCTCGAGCGATACTTATCACTTCGTCATCTTGCCCTTCCCTGCGAACCGTTACATCACAAGGGTTAAGAAGTGTGAGAAAATTTTTGTGATTTACAAGGACATCAAATGGACCAGTATCATTTTCTGCTGAGATGCTATCAGCTGGGCCATCATAGTAAGTATGAAAAGGCGAGTAGACCTTAACTTTAAGCTCTGACGAATTTACTTCTTGTTTTGGGCTTGCGGTGGCCTGATCTGTATTTGCTTGCTCCATGGTTTACCCTTACGCAATTATCTCTTCGATACCCTGAAGGGTTTGTTCGCGGGTAAAGAATTGTCCAGGTACACCATTGAGCTTTTCGGTCACGAACATGCTTTGCGAGAAATACTGAATAAGCTTCTTGGCTTTTGCATAGTCAGCACGGTCACTTGGCGAAAGTTCATTTTCACCAATGATTGCGATAATACTTTTTAGTGATTCATATTTTTGAAGCAACGCTTGCACCCTAACACTAAGGACATAGTGTCGATCGCCAACAATTTCAGGTGTCAAAAGACTACTCTGCGTCAATATCAAGTCTACGGCCGGACGAATACCTTGCTCAGCAATCTTACGGCTAAGAACTATGACCGAGTCAAGTTCATGCGAAATTGCCTGCACTGCTGGGTCAGAAAGGTCGTCCGCAGGCACATAAATTGTCTGCACGGATGTAATGGAACCATTCTCATTTGAGCTAAGTCTATCTTGAAGAATCTTAATATCGGAGAAAATGGTTGGCTGATAGCCACCCTCACTAGGCACAGCGTCAAGCACGGTAGCTAATTCGTTCTTAGCTTGTACAAATCGGTACATATTGTCCGCAAAAAATAGAATATCCTTATGATGTTCATCCCTGAAGTATTCAGCAAGAGTGGTCGCAGAAATACCGATTAAAGATCTTTGAACGGGATTTTCATTCATCTGCCCGAAGAACATACAAGTATTTTTCAATAGATCGGCATCTCTGAGCGTTTCGTAGAGCTCGTGCCCTTCCCTGATACGCTCACCAATACCGGCAAAAAAGCTTAACCCAGAACCACTCTTTGCAATATTATTGATAAGCTCCATTGTCAGCACTGTCTTACCAACACCAGCACCACCAATAATACCGATTTTTCGGCCTTTTACGAAAGGCGTCAAGAAGTCGATCACCTTTATACCGGTTTCAAGAATCTCAGGTTTTAGTACCTTGAAGTTAGTACTCCTAGGGGGCAATTTGAGAATGTCTCTATATTGATCAGTTTTTACAGGCTCGTTTCCGTCAAGTGGCCCACCAAGTGCATCAAGAATACGTCCGATAGTTTGTTCACCGACGGGGATCTCGATTCCTTTCCCCGAGGCTTCAACCATCATGCCCTTTTGCATACTTCGGTGAGAGCGAATATTCAAGGTCATAACTACCGATTCACTTAAGGCTTTCTCAACAACTAGTGGAGTCTTTTCTTGATTATCGACAATTAATACCTCACCTAATGCAGGCATTTGATCGTCAAATTCAACTTTAACGACAAGATCTTTAATCGCTCGTATGTAGCCCTTACTCATAATGTAACTCCCGTGGTCATGGCGTTAGTTTTTTTGCGCATTCCATTGATTATTTCCTTGAGACGCTCATCTTTTAGACCACGTCTTGCCCTGTTGAAGTTTAGCCTAGTTTCAGAGAATGTTTCGTCAGCACGATCTTTAGCAGCACTCATCGCCCTAAATCTTGAGGCGTATTGAGCCAACTTAGATTCAAGTATTACCTGTGAAAGCGCGATACCCATCATAGATCGTTCCA
>JAGQMS010000019.1:0-6567 GCA_020428535.1 Candidatus Saccharimonadota bacterium | reverse complement strand
TTGTGAAGACTTTTACCCTCTGCTTCAACAATTGAACTAAGACTGATTCGCTTTACATCTTGGACCATAAGCGATACATAAGTTTGATAATACACGGTGGTAGATTTGTACTTTTGTACTTCACGAATTATCGGCATTACGTTAATGTTTGCATCTTTAGTTGGAAGTTTATAGTATTTTTTAAATGTGACATGGTTTTGGGCGAGTTGCACTGCACCATGGTGGCCAATAACTATAATTTCATGAAGATTTGGATCATAGCTTTTTAGCATCCATTGGATTAGTTTCTGGTCAATTTCCCCCGAGAAGCCACCCTCTGCGGTAATGATCACAAATAATTCTTTTTCACTCACCTCAACTTTTAATTGTGAGCGACCGAAACCAAAAAATGGATCTACTCGAATCTGTGAATAAACCCCCCAAAGAGAGGCAAAAAAATCTTGGCTTTGTAGTACTTGGTCTTTAATCTGGGCAATACGCATACTCGCGATACCTTTGAAAACACCCGTAAGCTCAACCATCGTACCGATCGCACTTAACTGCTTGGCTATTTCGGAAGGTCTTTTCATTTCTTTAGCTCCACAAGCGATAATTTCTTGAGCGCATCTTTTGCTTTATCGTAAGACTTTTGATCTTTGTCATCTTTCACAGTCTCAGCGATTTCATTAGCTTTTAGTTTCATGGCAGGAATATCTAATACAAGACCATCTTCAAGATCTAGCACAATCTCAAACATCAACTGCTGAGCAATTAAACTGTAGCTTTCATTGGGCGCTTGATTTAGTAGTTCAAGAACTCTTTTACCAGTGTTTAAGTCTCGCTGAGATTCTTCTGATAACTCACTTCCAAATCTCGCAAACTCCATCGCTTGGTTATATGAGGACATAAGTTTCATCGTCCTTGAAGCAATACTCTTTTGCCGGTCATTGTGCCCGACACCACCGATACGCGTTACAGACAAACCGGAGTTCATAGCAGGCCTGTGTCCATCTCGGAACAAATCCATATCCAAAATCCACTGACCGTCTGTTATAGACATAATATTTGTTGGTAGAAAGGCCGTTATATCACCACCTGAGGCCAGCACTATCGGCAAGGATGTAAGAGTCTTAGAACTTTCGTTCAACCTTCCTGCCCGCTCTAAGAGACTCGAATGAGCATAGAACATGTCTCCAGGATATGAGTCTCGCCCAGGGCTCACTCCTGATAGTAGGGCAATTTCTCGGTATGTCATGGCGTGAGAAGTAAGATCGTCGTAAATAATGATGGCATCTTGTTTTAAGTCTTGCCAGAAATACTCAGCCATCGAAACGCCTACGTATGGCGCGAGATAGCTCATTACCAGCGATTCAAACATTGTAGAAACGATTACTATGGATGTTTTCATAGCATCGCTTTCTTCTAGCCTTGTCAACAATTGATCAACGTCGGCCCTACGTTTCGCGATCAAAACGTAAATCGTTGTTCTGTCGCTGTTTCTCTGACTTAGAGCTAACTGGGTCATAAGCGTAGTTTTGCCAGATTTACTGTCGCCAAGCATTGCCATACGCTGCCCTAAGACAATAGGGAACAATATATCGATTGCCGTGATTCCAGTAGCTAATTGGTCGGACAACTGCTGACGCGTATAGAGTGGAGGGGCGGCTTTGAATACTGGCCAAGCAGTATCTGCGGCGATTGGGCCCTTACCGTCAAGTGGCTCACCGGTGACTGAAACTACTCTTCCTATAAAATCTTTTCCTACCTTACAAACTAGTTCGTTGTGCTGAACAACAGCCGTAGCACCGACTACCATCGGTGTTGAAGAAAGATGCAACACTTCCACGTGATCTTCATATACGGCATGTACGAACCCCTTAGATCCATCATCAAAAAGAATTAAAGCATGCTGTGAAACAGGGTGTAGACCTTTAATTTTAAGCATGAATTTATCTACAGCAATAACTTCACCTACTGGCTTACCGCTGGTGACCAAGAAATCAAAATGTCGATTATCATTAGGGCTCATTTTGGAACTCCTGTGTTAGCGACAGTAGCTCGAGAGGGAGATTCCTGGGGAGTCATTTGATTAGGGTTTACTTCTAGATCCTCCGTGTGATTACGAATCGAGTCCATGAGTAGCTGCTGGCTTGCTCTAAGATGCTGCCTAAGGCTGAAGTCAAAAAATTTATTTGAAGTTCTAAGCACACAGCCAGCTGCAATTGTTGGCTGGACTCCAATTTGGAGCATAAGAGCTGGGTGAACTTCAGTTCTAAACCAATTTACTATTTTTTGAGTCATAAAACTTGAAGGCTCAATAGCAAAACTCATATGTAGCACTGGTGCAGTAGCGAGTAATTCAGCCAACACTCTCCGAAGCTCGGTACGAACCTTATCCTGCATGACGTCTAGATTGTTGTCTTGGAGCAAGGACTCTAATGACGCCGTTAGCCTTGGAAGTGCAGCAGATTTTTGGCCACGAATTGAATTCTGACTAATATAGTTATCAAGCGCTTCGACTTCCCTGATAAGTCGATGAAGATCCGGCTTCGTCATAATGCTTAAAGGTAGTTTAAGTGCCACTTCTAATGTCCTCAATAATAGCCTGTTTGTTTTGCTCTAAATACTGAAAAATATATTCCAACTGGACCGTTAGGTCTATCTGATTGCCCACTGCTGCCAGCAAATAGTGGTTAACAATATCAGCCATATCTTTCTCAAATTTTGCTATTATTCTTTGTTTTTCTTCAAAAGCCTGTTGATTCATTTGTTTCTCAAGAAGGTTTCGTTGTTCTTCGATCACCTCTTGAGTTTTTTGAATTGCGCTGACCGCTAGCTCCTTGGCGCTAGAGATTGATTCTTCATAGTGGTGGAATTCTTCTTCAAGCTCTTTCTTAATCTCGGCCTTCATATATTCGTTCAACTGAGAGGTAGTTAGCCTCAGATCTTGCTGAAGGAACATAGCATTCTCGCCAATTATTTTCTCAAAATGAAGCCTTCCTCGATTCCGAAGCTCTTCTCTAAATTCATCGTTGAAAATTCGCTCTACATCTTCTTTGGCTGCATCTTCAATATCCTCAGTACGTCTTTTGCCGAAAGTCTCGAGCTTAAGGCCAATCCAAAGAAATGCACCAGCGACTGTCACAAGTGTAATCAGTGTTGTTATTAGTTGCCCTAAAGTCACTTTTTCCCACCCCTTCGGAAGACTTTTGTCTTTATTAAAGCTTTAGCATTAAGTATACCCCAAATATACCGACGATAAAAATTATCAACCCAACAATAATTACTTGTACAATACCCCTTAATATAGACTTCCTACTCAATGGGTTACGGCCAATTGCTATCATGCCCGACCGAACACCGCTGTATATGAGTGATCCAGATACAGCTGCTGCGGCAAATAATATAGCGATCGAGATATATACGCGTATCGGGTTAACTGGTTTACCGGCTACATATTCAGAGGCAGTTTTCAAAAAACTAGGGAGACTGGCTGTACTTTTTAGTACCGGATTTCGCATTATTGCGATGTCAACCTGAATTCTACCAATATGGAGCTTCCTGTCTTGGCCTTGCGCATCTTTTATAGATGCCTCACTTAAGACTCGATCTACGCCATCAAAACTATCTATGGCTTTACCCAGCACTAGTTCTTGGGTATCATCTGATTTCATACCAATACCAGTGACCGCAGACACTGTCACATAATCACCTGGTAGTATCGCACCATTCTGGTCACTAACCAGAACATCAAATTTGCCACCACTAGCTACATAGATCTTTTGCGACTGCTCTGCCAAAACAAAGGAGGAATCTCCTGTGCCAACAACCACACCGTGCAGTCTTTTAATTGCAGAGTTGTTGATAGGCTCTACTTTTTTAGGATCTTCTTCTTTGAGGCCAACGATCATACCCCTCTGAAGGCTAACGTCGGTTTCAACGTCATAACCCTGAGTGATTGTCTGCGCATAAGTCACTTGAGTTAGTAATATGGGCGCTAACAACAGCAATATGCCCATCAATAATCGCTTGAATGTGCTCACGCTTAAAAGTATAGAGAGCTTATCTGTTTTTGGCAATAATTTCTTCTAAGCCTCTCACCAGACTCTCAACATCGCTTTGAGTCGTGAATCTTCCCATTGAAATCCTTAACGACCCATCTATTTGAGCCTCAGTTTTACCCATACTACTGAGGACTCTCGATTTTACCCCTGATTTTGCATGACATGCCGATCCACTCGACACCATGAAACCGATTTTATCTAATTCGAGAACTAGAATTTCATTGTCAAGACCTACGTATGAAACGTTTGTAATATTAGGGAGCTTGTCACTGTTTGTGTTAATCTCCCCGCCCATTTTTATCAAGTTCTGCTCGAGATAGACTTGAAGCTCAGATATTCTTTTGGATACTTCAGACCTCATTGCCTGAGATTTGTTGAGCGCTTCCGAAAAACCGACAACACCTCCCACAAACTCCGTACCGCTCCTCAGCCCCCTCTCCTGACCGCCGCCATTAACTAAAGGTACGATATTAACGGAACTACTGATATACAAACACCCGGTAGCTTTTGAGCCATAGATTTTAGAGCCATTTAGGCTCATCATATCTAAACCAAGCCCGTTGGCATGAAGATCCAAAAAATTTGCTGCCTGTGCAGCATCACTATGAAAATATAACGGCAAATTTCTTTTTGGATTTGAATGAAGGTATTTTTTTATAATATTCGATATCTCGCGCAAGGGTTGTATGGCCCCGGTTTCGTTATTGGCGTAGATGACGCTCACCAACGCAACACTATCGTCAAGCAAATCTTCAAACTTTGCCAGATCTATGATGCCATTGTCATCTACTGGAATAATTTTGTATTGATAGTTTGTTGCAGGTAGATAAACTGAGTCATGCTCGACAGCACTAATCAATATTTTAGCGTTTGGGTACTGGCTCATAACACCTTTGATCGCAAGATTGTTGGCCTCAGTGCAACCAGAAGTCCAAATAATCTGCTGTGGCTTTACTTCTAAGACCTTTGCAACACTTCTACGAGCAGACTCAACTACCTCACGCATCTTCGAGCCGCTAGAGTAAAGTGCCGAAGGATTAAAAAAATTTTTCACCGCATAGTCATCGATTATGCTCAAGATTTCCCCATCGGTAGGGGTTGCCGCAGCATAATCGAAATAGCCGGCATAATCGCGCTTCATAGACTCAAGTATACCTAAATCTGAGCGCCGTAAAACTCACTCAAAGATCTTTGGATGTAGATTTTAGCTGCTGTAACTAGATTTTTGGCTTCATCAGCACTAACTTTGTGATATGTGCCGTTAGATTGCGCTTTGAGGATCCCCGATGGCCGAACATCATAGCGAGTAGTTCGGGCTTTTCTTTCGCCAGTTGAAGCGTCTGTCCATTCTTCATGCCATATCCAGGTATTCTTGTCTAGACAAAAGAATTCACGTCTACGATCGGCAGGTACAGGACCAAATAGTTGACCGCCCATCACTGCTTCTTGCCTCATTAGCGAACGATAATAATCAACATCGTCGTTTTGGTTTGTACCGCTGATAATATTAAGAAACTTCTTTATCATGCCGCAATCCCAAAATTCTCGTTATTTAACGTCATTTTCATCTCTTCGACAGTCATGGCTTCTGCATTAACCACATCTTGGGGGGTTGCTTTACCCTCAAGTGTCTTTGGCACATTTTCAAGACTTTCAACAATCATAGCTTGAGTGGTTGACGGCGTAAAAGCTGATTTAATTGCATCATGCTGGGTCTCTTCGCTTACAACCGGTAATTCTACTAGAGCCCCGCGAAGTACTGAAACTCTACCGTCTTGTAGCATTTCGCGAGCATCAACATAACCACCTCCAGGTCGATCATCACGATCGAACTTCTCACGAGGATCAGAAAATCCTAAATTGCTTAACAAGTTAACCATTGTCTACTTTCGCTTATATTATTTGACTTGGATCAAGTCCAAACAGCGCATGCGCGTTAGACGTAGTGGCCTCTATTAGCTGCGCGAGAGATTCCCCTCGTACCTCCGCCAAACAGGCCGCTACCAACCTCACATTTGCTGGTACATTTATCGTACCACGTAACGGAGTTGGTGTCAAGAACGGCGCATCTGTTTCGAGTACAATACTACCAATTGGAATTTGCCTAGCTACAGTCCTCAAATCTTCACTATTTTTGAACGAAATTATCCCATTAAGGCCAACAAAAAGACCGTTTTCGACAGCTATTTTTGCATTTTCAATACTTTCAGAAAAAGAGTGTATAACTCCCTTAACGTCGGGAAAATTCTTCAAAACTCCCCAAAAATCTGCGAATGCTTCTCGGACATGAAAAATACATGGCTTGTTCGAACTCACCGCTAATTGAAGCTGGTATTCTAAAGCTTTGATCTGGTCATTCCTTGGCGAATTGTCGTAATAATAATCAAGCCCACACTCACCAACGGCGACAACCGTATTTTCGCCGATCAATCTAGCTAAGATTTCAAAATCATCCTCACCTAGCTTCGCGTCATGCGGGTGAAGCCCTACACTAGCCCAAACACCGTTGTACTTCTTGGCAAAA
>JAGQMS010000018.1 GCA_020428535.1 Candidatus Saccharimonadota bacterium | reverse complement strand
AGTATTGTTTGTATGTGAAGATTCAAACACCGAGAAAAAACTCCTCGAATACGCCGAACAAGCGAAGGACAATGCATTTATTGAAGATGACGAGCTGATTTTCATGACGAGCACAAAGAAATCGCTACATAATGATAATAAATTGATATGGAGTTCTCAAGAAAAGCAACTCACTAGCTTGTAACATAAGCATAAATATGCTATGATATTTCAATCATGAAAAGTATTGGTATCAAAACTAATCTTATGTCTATCCGTCAGACCGCTGCCGTATTCTTTGGTTTTACCTCTTTTATTCAGGCGGTAACTCCTCGAACGTATTAAACGACCTAAAATAAGTACAAGAGCGACCGCCAAACAAGCGGTCGTTTTTCATTTAAGTAATAATTCAGGAGAATTTAATATGTGCGAAAGAGAAATTAACTGGGAAATTCTTCAAGCTGAGCCTTCGGAAGAAGTGCGACTGCTCGACGATATTGTCGAACTACCGTCAACGGATGCCGCTTCAACAAGCGAGACAACAGATGAGCCTACGACAGATTTAGTACCAATTGAAGATCAAGTCCCTAGAAGCTGGGACCTACACAAAAGTGGGTGGTAAACTAAGCATATGAATAAAATAGTAAGAACTGTCTGCCTATTCTCAGACAAACCAACCGAATCGGTATCAGAAAAACTAAACACTATAGTTGAAAAATTAGAGTCCAATGGCTACATGGTGCAAACCAAACGAGTCGCATCAAGATTAGAGCAGGTAGAAAACCTGCTCGACCTCTCGCGTAACGGTATAGATTACATTAGTGTCGGTAGCATTAATCTAGATCAGGCGAAACAGTTGCTACCGACCTTCTATGACAATAAATCGTTGTCATTTAATATGGAACTAGCTAACGATGAAGTAACGCTGGAGCACATTGAACTACTCAACCAAATCATTGGCACAAAGGCCTCAAAAACTTTTAGTTTTACCTACACATTCAATAACGCACCATCCAGCCCATATTTCCCATCGGCAGTGTACGAAAAGAATGGCTTTGCTATTGGCCTACAGCCGACAGACCTATCTGAAGGTTGCGATACGCTCGAACAGTGGTTAGGCAATATGAAGCAAGTTTGGGATGAGATATCGAGTCTATTTGCTGATGAGCCAGATTTTCTAGGTATTGATAGCTCAATAGCTCCATTATTTGAAGGCAGCAGTAGTTTTGTAAATTTTGTTAAAAGACTCGGGTATTCGTTTAGCCAAACAGTCACAACCGATATGTACACGACTATCACTAAATTCATCAAAGAACAAAATCCCAAGCCAGTTGGTTTATGCGGAATGATGTTGCCATGTACAGAAGACTTTGAGCTAACTGCTGAATACGAAGCTGGTAACTTTTCTATCGAGAGGAATGTATACTTGTCGCTACATTCTGGTCTCGGTATTGATACATATCCGATAGGAGTGGATGAAAGGCCAGAGAGAGTTGTAGAGATATTGAAACTAATCCAATCGCTTTCAAATAAGTACAACAAACCTCTGTCCGCTAGATTCGTTTCTGATGGTAAAGCAAAGATTGGCGAACAGTCCGATTTCCAAGATCAGTATTTGAAAGACTGTGTGATTCGAGCTTTGTAGAGCAGTTTTTCGTCTTGCTCAGGTCGGACAGGCCTCTATTTTACGATGATGGTAGAATAACTCCATGGCATTATTTCTAATAGAAGGCATCTCCGGAACTGGTAAGACTACTGTAGCCGAAGAGCTTAGTAGACGAGGACACACTGCTCTTGACGCAGACGAGGCCTTTGGTTATTTCGGCAATCCAGAAACAGGCGAACCAACCGACGAGGAAATCCAGAATAATTGGATTTGGGATTTGGATAAAGTTAGGTCACTTGCTGAGTCATCTAGGGATGATATTGTCTTTGTTTGTGGTGGCGCAATGAATATGGACAGAGTTAGAGACGCATTTAGTAAGAGATTTACGTTAGCGATCGATGATGACACCATGCGACATCGTCTTATGACACGGACAAACAACTATTTTGGTAAAGACCCGAAAGACCTAGCCAAACAACTTGAGTGGAATAAAGGGACAGTTGAATACGCAAAAAGCATTGGGTCAATAGTAGTTGATGCTACTCAGCCAATTGAAGCCGTCGCAGACGAAATACTAAGGAATGTAGACACAGATTTTTGAGCAGTTTTTCGTCTTGCTCAGGACGGCCGACTACCAGCTAGGTATGTCGCAAACTCTAGTCGGTGTGAAGAACTTGTCACGCTCGACCTTTAACCCGAATGGACCTTCGAGTGAGGACAGTTCACTCATAGTGAAGTAACCAAACTCGGCTTCGTGTCCTTTGACGAACCCGAAACATCGATCTTCACCGTCAAACTCGATGAGATACCACGTCCAATTACTCCAGGGAGTAAAGAACTTAGCGTGGATTATCTTGTCTTCTAGCTCAAGATGCTCCGTTTCGTACAACTTAGGTACTTTGTTGATAATGTCTTTGGTAAGCAGTTTCATTGCTTTTCCTCCTTTACTTTTTGTAACGGAGGTTAATACGCGGAGCCGCACGGCCGGGCTGTCAGGGTGGAGATTCCCCTTAAGAGTTCCTTTAGAAGATTTTTATTTCTTAAGGGCGAATACTACCTTGATAGTTCGGCTCGGCTCGTATACTTAGGAACCTACGGAAAGTAAAGCCCTTAAACTACACCCATATCTGTGGGATAATATAATTCATGAACCAACAAACTAGTTTTAGACCTTATTCGCCGGAAGATGCTAGTACTATTTACGACTTAACTGCCCGATCAGCAGAACTCGATAGAGTTGACCCAAGGTCGACTTTAGAAAGTGTTCCGACTTTTGAAGAACTTGCTGAGTCTTTAGAGAATGATGGGGGCGATGTCTTAGTCGGAGTAGATAACGAAGGCAACATCGTAGGCTACGGCCAGATTAGATGGTGGCAAGAAGAAGATGGTACACTTGTTTATCTTCATTCAGGGATGGTTGATCCAGACCATCGGCGCAAAGGACATGGCTCTGCACTACTTGGTGCTCTTGAAGCTAAAATACATGAGATAGCTGCAACACACGACAAGGACGCGCCAAAAGTTATGGGCGCTAATAGCTCTGATGCTGAACCAATAAAGACTGCAATGCTAGAAAAACAAGGTTATGGCCTTGTGCACTCCATGGTTGAAATGGAGTTTGTTCAGCCTGAAAAACTGCCTGATGCACAACTACCTGAAGGATTCACACTTCGGGAATCAGCTACGCCTGAAGAACAACGTCAGATTTACGAAGCGAACAAGCGAATTTACGAAGGTACTTTCGGTTCCGTTGCTCCTAGCGAAGAAAATTTTGAGGAATTCTTAGAAGATATCCCGGAGGATGCCAACTGGAAGGTGGTTTGGCATGAAGACGAACTAGCCGGATTTGTTATTAGTACGCATAAAGATAATGGTGCTGCAGAAATTATGGAGGTAGCAGTATTACCAGAATTCCGTAGACAAGGCCTAGCAGGATTCCTAATGGCCGAAAGCATACGCTCACTTCAAACAGAGGGAGCAGAATTGATACGACTACACACCGATGCCGACGGCAAAATGGGTGGACGACAGTTATATGAAAACATCGGCTTTAAAGCACTGAAAGAACACGGCCGATACCGTAAACCGATTAGTCTAGAACAAGAAGCTCATAGCGATCAGGTTAATCTCACAGAGATGACTGAAGATCAGCTTTCGGAATGGTTCAACCCAAACAACATACACAATGGTTCGCATTTTATGTCACCTGAAGACAACGCAAGATTTCAACAACTCTGTGATTCTGACTTAAAAGAAGGCATACGATTTCTAAGAGAAAGGTGGGGTGAATATGCCGATAGAGAATTTATAGAAAGCTTTGCTCTCGTGCACTGGGTAGGAAACTCGGAGAATGGCCTTGATAATTTAGAACGACTACTCGGAGACAGTCGTCACGAGGTAGAAATATCGACGCAAGGTTATCGTGACGCCGAGGCTCTTATAGGTAATACTCGATGGCTGAATGCAAAGTTTGGTGTTCTTGTTGATGGCCGGGTTAATCTTGCTAGTAATGCAGACATTCAAACAAATCAATGGCACGGGTTGATGCCAGATGATGATGTAAAGCGTCGCAAATACACTGAATGGGCTAACCGACTAATGACTAATGAAACTAATTGTATATCCCCGTATGAATTTGCAGTAGATAACTGGAAAGCAAGTGCAATAGTGGTCGATCCTGACACCCCAAATATGGATCTAGTTGTTGCTATGGCGAAAAAGTACGGGTTGTCCGTGGTCGATACCTCTAACAACACACTTTTTGAGAGTAATAAAAGTTCACAATAATGATTCTAAACCCAGACATTGAAATCAAAGAATCACCTATCCAAGGCAAAGGTTTATTTACCAAAGTGCCAATCAAAAAAAGACAGCAAATCTGGATTTCAAAGGGCGAAGAACCTGTTGAAGAAAACATTTACACTAAAGAAGAATTTAAAGATTTTCAAAAATGGTGTATTGAAAACGGCAAACAATGGGATTCGGTATCACTGCCGGATGGAACAATAAAAGCAGCCGTCTCAGATCGAGCTAACCATCCAGAGAACTACGGTAATCACAGTTGCGAACCAAATATGGGTAAAAATCATGTCGCACTCAGGAATATCGAAGCTGGTGAAGAACTGACCGTAGATTATACACAGTTCTCAGACAAAGATTGGTCAATGGAGTGCAATTGTGGAGCTAAATCGTGTAAAGGTGTTGTAAAGGGTGCTGTATGAGAACTGACAATATTAAAATACTCGAATATATAGTCGATACCGAACCAGTTTTTAAAGCAATAGGCGAAAAACTAGATGACTGGATCAAGAAAAACTATATGGAGCAAAGAATAGCTATACGTGCGCTAAGCTCTGAAGAACATCGAGATTTAAGTCGTGAAGAACTTGTGGAGATTATCAAAAACGACGGCACAGACAGATACAATACTAACCGCAAGGGTGACAGATACGAAAATGTTAAAGGAAAGCATATTGACCTATTTGCGTTTCCTGTTGATCCGGTTAATGAAGATTCAGAAATGTTTGAGCACATGCTCAGATCGTTCTATCATTGGCCACTAAAAGAACGGGGCTATCCTGTACGAATTGATATTGTCATTATTTATGACTTAAGCCAGCTTGAAGAAGTTGAACACAGATACAAAGGCAGAGATGATATTAAACGTGACGGATTCGTGTTTAAGAATCCAAAAAGTAAGTCAGAGGCTATTTTGGGGATTTTACTTGTTGATTGATCTCTAACTCTCTTTTGTCGTCGTACAAATGTACTTCATCAAACTGCTTCAGTTCATCTGCTTTCGGCGTTTGAAACATCGGTAAATATGAATCTAGCTGATCTCTTGTAATGGGTACGTGTCCATGCTGAAGATTTTTATTGCGGTGCTCAAGACGTTTCCATTGTTCCCGCGGGCTTAAGTCAAAGATGTGAATCGAAACAAATGCATTGAGCCTTCTTGCCATTGCAAGCTTCTCATCACGCTCTGACTTTGACCAGAGCCCATCTTCTAGGATTACGTCTACATGCTTAGATAGTAGCTCCTGAGCCAAATCGTACAGCTTCTGTTGCATTAATTCTCGCAACTCCTCATCAAACAGGTCTGCGCCAATGTCATTAAGCCAATCGTCGGTGCATAGCCTGACAGCTCCGGTAGTTTTCTCTATCTGTTTAGCAATACGGGTCTTGCCTGAACCGGGAAGACCACAAAATAGCGTTAGTGTTGGTTTATTGTTTTTCATGTTTTTCTCCAATATCTAGATTAATTTCTTTGGTAACTCTGATACTTTGCGCAAAATACTCATCGTGAGAGGTAAAAAGCATTGCTCCTTGGTAGTTGTGTAAAGCTCTTTCAATACTTTCGCGTGTCGGTATATCAAGGTGATTTGTTGGTTCATCAAGGATTAGCAAATCATGTCTTGAAAGCAACAATTTTGCAAAACTCAGCTTAGTTTGTTGACCTCTGGATAGCTCACTTGGCTTTTTCTTAAGTTCATCCGGTTTCAAGCCGAGTGCTCTTGCCTCACGATAGATGTCAGTTATGTGAGCTTCCGTTTGCTCAAGATTCTCTATAGCTGTCAGCTGGGTATCTAGCCCGTCCGTATCCTGCGAAAGGTAGCCAACCGATATATTTTGACCAATTATCACATCCCCACAATCAGCTTGCAGTATTCCAGCAGCTAGACGTAGAAGAGTTGATTTACCCGAACCGTTGACACCACATACTCTTACTCGATCGCGGCCATTCACTTCAAGATTAGGTAGTTTTTTCTTGGCAAGAAAATCCATTTCGACATCTTCAAACTTTATGAGCAATTTACTGTCATGGCTCTTGCCAGACAATGTTACTTCATACGATTTTGTAGCATCAGGCTTCTCAAGATCATCGAGCTGGTCAAGTCTGGTTTGCAAAGCTCTAACTTGCTGGCCAAGTCCTCTGGTGACTCTGTTCTTGAAGTAATCTCGCTGCGCCTTGTCATTGTCTGATCGTTTTATGTGTTTGTGGGTATGGTCAGAATCACTGCGTTTCCCCACAATGACTTTTTGTAGCCTTTTGCGTTCCTCCAAGCCGGCCTCGTAGGCTGCCAGTGCTTGTTCGGCTTCTAATTCTTTCTGATCCTTATACGCGTCGTAGTCACCAGGATAGATATTCAACTTTCCATCACTAAGCTCAAGTATTTTTGTGGCCGTGTCATTAATGAATGACCGATCATGGCTTACTATCACAACGGCACCTCTAAAGTTTTTTACAAAAAATTTTAACCACTTGAGGGCTTCTGCATCCAGATTGTTCGTTGGCTCGTCCAGCAACAGCACATCCGGTTGATTATTTGTTGCCAAGACCATAGCGATAGAGAGCCGCGTCTTTTGACCGCCACTGAGTTTACTAGTCAAAAAACTCATAGGCTTTTCAAGTCTAACGTCTTCTAGTGCAATATCAATACGCCATTGCTCTATGGTTGCATCAAAGCAATCTGCAATAGTTTTACCAAAGTTAGGATGTTGCGGAACATACCCAACGGCTCCGTTCTGTTGAACACGACCATCATCGGGCTCTATTTCTCCAAGCAAAATCTTTAATAGAGTTGTTTTACCGGCTCCGTTTTCACCAATAAGAGCAACGACCTCACTGTGAAGTGTGAGGTTTATATCTGATAATACTTGCTTATCTGCAAATGATTTATATATGTGGGTGAGTTTGTACATTGTTTCCTCCAAAACAAAAAACCGAGCGTTTGTTGCAAGTCAGCGACTCACACGGTGCTCGGTTTTACAAAAGATTGGAATTAATTGATAGATTCAAGATCAATAGCAAAGCTACACTGGCCGTGTGGGTTTAGCTGTTGATCTGATCCGTCATTGGTATATTAACTCCTTGATTAGAAACAATTTTAGCATAAACAAAATACTTAGTCAAAAATATAATTATGTTTTTGTCAAAAAGACTGAATCAAACCAATTTACGAGATATACTAAAGACATGGGAAATAGAGATGTATCGTCTCTTGAGTGGAGAGAAGAGTTCAATGGTGTGACCATTGATTGCTCTCTTCAAATCGCTAAACATTCCGGAGGTAACACAGTCTTTCTCATAATCCCGGGTGTTGATGGTAGTTTGGATGGATTCGAAGATAAGTATCTTCGAATAGCCGAAGGCGTGCATTCTAAACATGGCCACACTGTGTATCAAATGGAGAATCCATTTATCACCAGCCAACACTGGGAGAGTAACGTGCGTCAGATGCTTGACCATATCTATCTTGATCATGATGTTGATGAAATCCATGTGATGGCTCATTCTGCAGGAGCTTGGACTATCGGCAAGATAGCTCACGAATTCCCGGAAATTAATAAACTACTACTAGTTAATCCAGCGACCAATGATGTCGATAGCTATGTAGAAGGATTAGCTAAAGCTCCATATATTCACACCAACTTTGTATTGGGAGAAAAAGATCCTTCAGCAGCTTACGGAGAGCAATTCAGAGACATAGAAAACCATCACGGAGTAAATGTCGTTGTCGTTGAGGAAGCAGACCATCATTTCTCAGGAGATGCACTCAATCACTTTATAGATGCTCCGCACATATATCTCTACAAACAATAAAGGTCTGAAGTGACCTCGCAGAGGACTCCAGACCTTCAACTCCAGTATATAATGAAATTATGTCAGGAGATACTGAAGCAAAACCAGCACTGTATTTAGATATTGATGGAGTTTTGCTTGCCAACGAATCAAATCTAGCTGAAGGCGCCAAGGATTTCATTAAGTATGCCGCTGATAACTTCGAGGTATATTGGCTCACTACACATTGCATGGATGGAAACCCTGACCATGCCATTGAATATCTCAACCGAGGAGATGATGAAGATCTAACCCCTTGGCTAACGAAGTTCAAACCAACCACCTGGAGTCTGAAGAAAACGGATGCAATAGATTTCTCCAAGCCATTCCTATGGTTTGATGACGACTGTTTCACCGAAGAGCAACGAGTGCTTCGACAACATGGAGTATTTAACTCCTGGATAGAAGTAGACCTTAGAAAATATCCGGATCAAATGAGCCATGAATTGAAACTATTAAAATCAATCGTGGAAGGTAGTGATTAAATGTGGTATAATAACTATGTAGGACAGCGGCCAATAATGGCGTCCATTGCGGCTACGAATTAACAATAATTCGGGCCGTTTTTTATTTCGGCCAAGGAGGAAAAAATGACAAAACTACATTACGAGTATCCTAAGATTACGTTACCTGATGGCGACATGAGGTCTAGGAGCATATCATTCAACGATGATGGTGAGTTCGTGTTTGAACAAACCGACCTCGGTGATATGACCGCAAAGCTCGCTCCTAATGGCGGAGATAGTGATTACGAATACTTCATTACCGTTCCCAAAGATCAACTCAATAGACTTCTGTTTGAGCTTGTTAAGAAGAATTTTAACGAGTCAGGCGATTTCAGCACATGGCTTGAGGCTAAAAAAATTAAGTATGATTTCTTCTCCTACTGAACCAAGCTTTATAAAAGTATAAACATTATTTATTGCGAAGATTTTTCTAAAATAACTAATTTTCTTGCGAAGATTTTATATTTTTAAATAAAATATTGACAATCTTTTAATTTTTGCTATAATTAGGCCATGACAAAGGTTAATGAAGCAAGTAACTACACAACTAGCCTGACTGGCGAACCATTTCTATTTAATGAAACTCGTCAAATGGCTGGTCTATTAGCTTCAGGCGAAGATATTAATTCTCTTAAAAAACGAAACTTAGCTGAAAACCTAATAATGCATAAGAAGAGTGGCAGTTTGAAAAGAGTAACTACTCCAATCTTTCGTAGGTTATCAGTTATGTCTCCCACTGCTGTTAAGCTACTATCAACGGAAGATTTAGAATCAGCCAAGCTGATTCTTCTTGTTTCTATAGCCAAAACAGATCGCCTTGTGGGCGATTTTTTAAATGATGTCTACGCAGAGAAAATTGCTCTGAAGGCTAGTAAGATCACTAAATCAGATATTGAACGGTACTTCGAATCAATATACCAAGAAGAACCTTTCCTTCGCGATCGCACCGAGCAAACAAAAGCTAAATTAAAGCAGCAGTTGATGAAAATAATTTCTGAAGCAGGTCTCGTTAAGAAAATTGGCAGTGACTTTGAAGTTACACGGCCAAGCCTAACAAATAAGCTTTCTAATCAGCTGATTGCTGACGGAGATGCAAGGTATATTAAGATGCTAGGAGGATCTTCATGACCAAGCTGACGATACAAGAACGACTACGGATTCTGCGCGATAAGGTTCGTAGTGGCGAATTAAAGCAAGGCGGCGGTCTTGGTAATGAAGTGAACTATCACATATTTGATTACGATCCGAGCGATGAACTACTTGTTAGTAAAGAGGTAGAAAACATCGCCAAATCGCTTAGTACGATTAAAGTATTTAATATATACGACATAATCACCGAGATTCTAAAGGAAAAAGATTACCTGGAAAAGTCCTTTGAGCTAGAGAAACAAAAAGGTAGTGATCACGTAAACAAGGCCATCATGCGTGCCTTAAAAACAGATAGCAAGGATGGCCTAATTATAAAGAAGATTTCTAAGAGCATAAAAAAAGGCGATACAGTTTTTCTTACTGGAATCGGACAGTCTTATCAGATTATTAGAGCACATACACTATTGTCTAACCTGCAAAGCGTAATTAATGATTCGGACAACCCAGTTATTTTATTCTACCCAGGAAGCTATGACCGGCAGACACTGAGTCTGTTCAACACCTTCCCGGCAGAAAATTATTATAGAGCATTTAAATTGGTGGAAAGATAAGGAAACAATAATGAAGATATCATCACTATATAAAAAAGATATTAAGCGAGAGATACAGGGAGTCATTAAAGTTGATGATGAACATTTTATCGCTCAAGAACTAGACGAATACGTCGTAACCGAGGAAATCGCAAAGCACCTCGATACTTTTTTTGAAGCGTACAGTAAGGGACTAGGCACTTCTCGTACCGAACAAATGGGTGTTTGGCTATCTGGCTTCTTCGGATCCGGTAAGTCGCACTTTCTTAAAATAGTCAGCTACCTAATTGATAACCGTGAGGTCGGTGGTAAGCGAGCTGTCGACTATTTTGACGAAAAAATAAATGATGCGATGCTTCTCGGTAACATTAAGCGTGCCGGTGATACATCGTCTGATGTCATTTTGTTTAACATCGATACAAAATCCTCAATAGAAAACACCACCACAAAAGATAAGATCCTGGCAGTATTAGAGAAGGTCTTTAACGAAAAGATTGGCTACAGTCATATTAATTTTGTAGCTGACATCGAAAGATTCTTAGAGGAACAAGGAAAATACGATGAATTTAAAGCGAAGTTCGATAACTGGCAAGAAGTTCGTTCAGATTTTGATTTCCGCCAAAATGAAATAGCTGAAAAATACGCTGAAGTAATGGGTTGTAGCGTCGATGAGGCGAATAAATTATTTGATAACCGTCGCGATAATTACGAAGTATCTGCTGAATCCTTCGCAGAAAGAGTACAGAACTACATTGAAAAGCGAGGCAATGACCACCATGTGCTGTTCCTTATTGATGAAGTAGGACAATACATTGGAAACGATACACAGCTTCTCCTCAACCTACAGTCGATCGTTGAAGAGCTTGGGGTCAGGACCAACGGACGTGCTTGGGTGATATGCTCGAGCCAAGAAGCAATAGACGATGTCGTTAAGGGCGTAAAGAAGAATGACTTCTCTAAAATCTTAGGCCGTTTTGACACTAAAATTAAACTTTCAAGTACAGATGCAGACGAAGTTATTAAAAAGCGTTTACTAGCTAAAACCGACGATGGCACAAGTACACTTGCAGCTACCTACAACAATAAAGAAGCTGAGATTAAAAACCTTCTAACTTTTGGTGAGGGCGGTACATACAAAGTCATATATAGAGATGCGAAAGATTTCGCAGCGACGTATCCATATATTCCATACCAATTTAAGCTTCTGCAAGACACTTACATGAACATCCGTGAAAAAGGATTTGCCGGTGCGCATCTAAGTTCGGGTGAAAGATCCCTACTCGGTGCTATTCAGGAAACCGCTAAATCACATGCTGATGATGAAATTGGTGCACTAGTGCCATTTTCAGCGTTTTATGAAACTGTCGTAACAGCAATAGATAGCTCGATTATTCGAATATTTGACCAAGTCGACGACATGGTTCGTGATGGTGCACTTGAACCGGAAGACAAAGAGACACTCAAGACTCTCTTCCTACTTAGAAGTGCTCAAGAGACGATGCCCACAAACCTCGACAACCTCGCGGTTTTAGCGGTATCTAATATCTCTGACAATATCCTCGACATCAAGAACAAACTTGCCGCTAGCCTAAAGCGTCTCGAAGATAAAATTTTAATTCAAAAACTTGGCGATAACTACCGCTTCCTAACTGACGAAGAGCAAGAGATTAACCGAGAAATTAAGAACCAAACGTTTGATCCTAATGATATATCAAGCACACTCGGTGAAGTTTTACGCGGAATGATTGACACTAAGTTCAAGTATTCAAATGGCCGCATCTTCTCTTTGAATATCTTCATGGACGAAAACAAGATTAACGGCGGTAATAATGAACTTTCATTGAAATTTACTTCAGCTGACCAATCGAATGTTCAATCTGAATCAATGCGCGAAAACAATACCGCATTTGTACACACACAATTAAGCTCTGACATCCGTGCAGACATTGAAACAGCAGTTAAAATCGAGAAATACATTCGTCAGCAAGCTGGTGTTAAAAACGATACCGAGCGCGAGAAAATTATTTCTGCCCGACGCACTGAGATGGAAGGACTGAAAGATAAGATTAAGTCAGACTTCAGCGACATTATTAAATCGGCTCAGGTTTTTGTAAATGGAACACAAGTCGACATACCGACTCGTGAAGATGTTCGAACGCGTCGCGAACTGATACTAGCTGAATTAGTAAAGTCGGTTTATAGCAAGATTGAGTACATCCAAGCACCTCTCAATCGCAGCAGCATAAAGCGTATGCTGACACTGCCTAAAATGGAGCTAGAGGTTGCGAGTGCTAACGCAAAAGCCGAAGATGCAATCAACGAGTACATTATCGAGCAAGCTCGTAATCATGTACCGGTAACAATAGATAGTGCGGTACATCATTTTACTGCGGCACCATACGGTTTCACCGATGAAGATGTTGCTTACATCATCGCCTATCTCATGAAGAAGGAGCTAGTTAGCTTGGTTCATAACGGGACTACATTAGCACCAACCGGAGACACCGCAGATATTCTTCTCAAACAAGTAAACGATAGCCGAGTAACAGTTAAAGTGCGTGAGCGAATTGACGATGAGCTACTCAATACAATTAGAGCCCTAGCTCAAGATGTATTTGACACTAATAATCTAGGTTCTTCAGAAGATGAAATCTACGAAAGCCTGAAGACTGTCATAGAAGAAAAATTCGAAAAGCTTAGCACATACATTGAAAAATACAACTACCAAAACTACCCAGGGAAGCACGCTGTAGAATCAGCTAATTCACTGCTACGTGAACTCAAGCAAATACGCGACACGAAAGTTCTCTACGACACGCTTGATGCTAAGCAATCAGAACTTAAAGCAGCGTTCGATGCACTCAAACCAGTCGAAAGCTTCTTCGATAACCAGGTCAGTATTTTCGATAGAGCGACAACTGCCGTGAAAGACTATGACAACATTAGCTTGTCTACTTCTGTTAAAGCACCTAACATTAATGTGATTCGAGACATTCTATCCAGCGAAGAACCATACAATGACATTCCTAAGCTGCCAAGTCTCACATCAGAACTAGAGCAAGCTGTAGCGAATGCCCGTAAGACACTTGAGGAGCGCGCCGCTGAGGCACGTAAGCTTGAAGAAGAGCGTCAGAAAGCCGAAGAGGAACGACGTAAAGCTGAAGCTGAAGGTAAACAACCTGCAGAATCACCAAAGGTCGCTAAACCCGTACGCTCTGGTGATTTAATAAGCAAGACATACTCCTTGAAGTCAGAGGCAGATATTGATGCCATGCTCGCTGAGCTCCGTGAACAATTGCTTAAGGAACTATCAGATAACGGTGAGATCAAGGTAATTTAATATGGACAAAAAGCTCCTTAAAGAATTTGCAATGAAGAGCCGAGTGGCTCTGCACGATACAATCCGCGCCAAGCTAACAGCTATGAACGTCACTGAATCAGCCAATTGGACTCAAAACGGTGAACTATATCAGGCAAACATCAATGGTAAAAATGTGGTACTATCGGCCGACGAGAAATCACGCTACGACAAACTACAAGCAGCAGTAAAGACAGAAGGCATCAAGACAATCGTAGAAAAGGCTGCCTACACATGGTTCAACCGTATCGTTGCAATTCGCTACATGGAACTGAACGAGATGTTGCCACAGGGCAAACATAACGAATGGCTCGGTATTCGCGTATTGTCAG
>JAGQMS010000017.1 GCA_020428535.1 Candidatus Saccharimonadota bacterium | reverse complement strand
GTTATGATGCCTAAGATTAGTGGTTTTGATATGCTCGATATTCTTAGGACCACCCCAGAGACAAAAGATGTAAAAGTTATAATGATGACAGCCCTTTCCCAGGCAGAAGATAAGGCAAGAGCTGATAAGCTCGGAGCAGATAAATATCTAGTCAAATCACAAGTTACGCTTGAAGATGTTGCCAGAGTTGTCCATGAAGTCCTGGGAGATCAGAATGATGGGGCAGTAGCGGATACTTCAAGTCCAGCGGCAGCTGCAGAGCCCACTCCGGCAACAGCAGACCCACAATCTTCGCCTGCGCCAGCAGAGCCAGTCGCGACAACAACACCAGAACCGACAGCTATGCCAATGCAACCAGCACCCGAGCCAGTTGTGGCTCCTACACCAGTACCGGCTGATCCAGTCGCCCCAGCAACGAGTGATTCTCCTGCTGCAATGCCAGCAAGTGACCCAAGCACTGTTCAGCCAGCACCAGAGCCAGTTGTGGCACCCGTTGCTGATAGCCCAGTATCTGTTGCTCCAGTAACTCCTCCAAACGATGATAGCTCGGCTTCAGTCACACCAGAACCGACATCAATGCCGATGCAACCAGCCCCGGAGCCCGTTGTGGCACCTGCACCAGCACCGGCTGATCCAGTTGCACCGATAAGCCCAGTTTCAACTGACGTGCCAGCGTCCGATACAACTGCTGTTTCGCCCGCTCCTGATGCCACTTCTACAACCAACCAAGATGCTGCATCATCAGTCGATGAAAGCGCGCCTTCTTCAGAAATGTCTTCAGCACCTAGTGGCGGGCAAAGAGTGATACAGCCTATCACACCTCCAAGTGATAATAGCCAGCCTAAGATTTATGAACTTTATGAAAAAGAGATGGCCAACGAACAGCAAAACCAAGGGCAATCAACAACGACTACCACAGAAGTACAGCCTCAACAGCAACCTAATAGCCAAGTACAAAATCCACCAACAACAGACCCAAATAATTTCGCACTATAAATAATCCAAAAATTTCAGCTAAAATTAGGTTTAATGTGTAAAAAACATTAAAAATGTTGTTTACAATTACTCAAATTGAGTGTATAACGATGTCATAGGAGCGTTTGAGGTAAGATGTTTGTTGGTCGCCGTGTGCATCTTACTTAGCGAGTGGCGAAACCGACCTGAATATTTCTAAATTTTAAATTCAAATTTTTAAAACCAACCGTAAAATAAAACTTCTAAAGGCTTGTCTCATTTTTTAAAAATATTAGACGTAAAATATTTTTCAAAATAGCTCGTTGGCTTTGAGATTGGATTAATTACAAAATATTAGGTTATTTAGGGAGGTTACATGAAGAAATTATTTAAAAAGTTAGCGAGTTTGCTAGCTTCTATGACGTTGGCTTTATATGCCAGCGGAGCTGTAATGTTGCTAGGCAATAATATAGCTCACGCTGCAGATACGGGGTATAAAACACCAACTTCAACAGGCTCTCCAAATGATTGGTCTAATGGCTCATATGTTTATGCTAGCGATAATCATAGGGCATCAACTGATTCAAATGGAGATTCACAAGGTTACCGAAATTTCAATTTTACCGTCCGGCTCAGTGATCGATGGGGTCACTGTGTCTGTTGAGTCAAACCAAGAGGGAAGCTCGTGTAGGTTACAAACCAGATTATCTTGGAATGGAAGCAACTTTACATCATATAAATACATAGTGCCGAATTCTTCTGACTCGACTCAAACTATGGGGTCTAGCTCTGACAATTGGGGCCACTCTTGGAATGCAGACGAGTTTTCGAATTCAAATTTTGTTTTAGAAATTAACTATGATGACCCTGGTAGTGGTTGTGACACTTCGGGCGGATCTAGGGACAGTATTAGTGTTGACCTACTTCAGGTTAGAGTTAGTTATACAGCTCCTAAAGCAGATCTTGTGGTAACTAAAACTAATAATGTTGGTGGAAATGTTACCGCAGGTCAAACTTTTACCTGGACGCTAACCGTAACTAATAATGGTGATGCAGCTGCAACTTTCAATAATCAAAATATTTTGAGAGACGATCTTCCTACCGATCTAAGCTATTCTCAATCAAACAATTTAACTGTCACTAATACTGGCGGGACTACAGGTTCTATAGACTGTGACATAAATTCAAATACACTTGACTGTGATGATAATAGCGGTGGCTCAACTGTCGTTATCCCAGCAGGGGGCGGATTTAGTGTCTCAATAACTGCTACTGCTGAGACGGTAGGCACATATGCAAACCCACGCAGTGGAAACGGCATGATGTGCCGTGTCGACCCAGACTCTTTAATTTCTGAGTCAAACGAACAAAACAACAATTGTTCTGACACAGTTGTAGTCAGCTACACTGAAGCAGTTTCTAACCCCGAACTAATGGCATCTTGTGGTTACGATATCGCTTTGGTCATTGATAACTCAACTAGCATCAATGACACAGAACTTGATCAAATGAAATCTGCAATGGTACATTTTGTAGATGACCTGGCTGGTTCAAATACGATGTTTTCAGTAGTTAGTTTCGCGGACACAGCAACAGTTCGATTGGCATTTACAGCTGATTCTGACGCTGTTAAAACAGCCATTAATGCGATACCGCAAGGTGGTGGTGCAACTAACTGGGAAGATGCACTTGTTAAAGCAAATAGTACATTCGACCCACGTTCAGGCAAGCAAAACATGATCCTATTTGCTTCAGACGGAAACCCTAACAGAGTTGACAATGGCACTTCTACAACTGAAGCAGATGCAGTCAACCAAGCTATAGTAGAAGCAAATACCATCAAAAGTGATCGCTTAGCTCACATTACTACAATCGGAATCGGTAATGATTTGAATTCAGATAATCTTGCCGCAATTTCAAGCCCAAGCGATGTTATCACAACTAACTTCGATACTATTGCAAATGATCTACCTAATCTAAATGCATTTGAATGTGATGCTACTTTGGTAGTAGAAAAAGTGGTCAATAACAATCATGGTGGGGTAGCAGTAGCAAGCGACTTCAGCTTCAGCGTAAATGGTGGCGATAGCACTCAATTTGAATCTGACGGCTCAAATTCAGTCACAATAAAAGAAGGTGTGGCATATACAGTCACTGAAGGTAGCCATGATGGCTACAGTGTCAGCTACGATGGCTGCGAGAATGTAACCGTGAATGCAGCTGAAACAGCATATTGTACAATCACCAATGACGATATTGCTCCAACTGTAACAGTAAATAAGTGGATCAAAGGTGACACAGGCAACACCTACAATTTTGAAGCTACTGATACAGATGGGTTCAGCCTATCAAATGGCGAGTCGTATCAATTTAGTCCAGATGCCGGAGATGTGACCATAAGTGAAGAAGCTGGTGATAGTTGGATGACAATAATTACCTGCTACAACGGGGCAGATCAGATTTTCAACGGCTATGCTTCGGACGTTAAGTTCACTACAGTATTGGGCCAAAACTACACATGCGACTTCATAAATACTGAAAAAGCTACAATTACTATCGTGAAGTTCAACGACGCAAACGGAAACGGTGTCATGGACGAAGGTGAACTACCTCTTAGTGGCTGGGACCTCCAAGCAAACATTACTGGTGACGGTGGAGAATTCACTGAGACTAAATCAGCTACAACTGGCGAAGATGGAACTGTCACATTCGACGTTCTAGGAGAATTCGCAGAGGCCGAAGGGTTAAGCTTTACAACCAGTGAAACACTCAAGGCAGGCTGGACCCAAACTGGGATGTACTGTGGCGAACCAACACTCCCAGCAATCGATGTAGTAAATGAAGTTCAGCTACTTGATGTACAGTCAGATTCAAACGAACTAGTTCCTGGCGGAAGCTACACTTGCTATATTGGCAACAAAAAGAAAGTAATCACCGATGTTCTTTCAGAGACTATTACTAAGGGGACTCTGTCAAACACAGGGGCAAACTCAACTTCAAACTTGATGTTGGCTCTAACGATATTGGTACTTGCCGTCCTGAGTATCGGTCTAAAATCATCAGAGAAACAATCAGACAAATAAAAGATTACCCTGCAGCTTAAATACATAGAGAAGCTCTAAGTAATTAATAACTACTAACACCGTCCTTTGTAGGGCGGTGTTAGTAGTTTCGCGACTGTTTGTCGCATCCTCGGTAGCATCGATATTATCTATTTCGGGTTTATTCTTGCTCTCTGTACTTTGTTGCGGTTCGGGTTTGACTTCATCCTCTATCTCAGCGGAATTTGATGGAGTAGCTTCTGTGATTGGTTTAATTTCTTCAGTTGAGGTTGGCTTTGGTTGTGT
Organism: Candidatus Saccharimonadota bacterium; assembly: GCA_020428535.1. Classification (GTDB taxonomy): domain Bacteria; phylum Patescibacteriota; class Saccharimonadia; order Saccharimonadales; family JAGQMS01; genus JAGQMS01. Next base: position 10,322 of record JAGQMS010000017.1, on the reverse strand, counting down.
TCCTTTATCACTCGAACGTGCGGTTTGTTGCACAGTTTCAGGCAATTGCTTTGGTGTCTCTTGAACTGTAACCGCTACAGGCTGAGGAGCAGGGATGGGAGCCCTGGATGCATAGTAAGCGACTACAATTGTCGTTAGTTCATCGTCTAAGATACCGACTGCGTAGCCAACGCCAATCTCATCAACAATACTATTTAAAACTGCGGCGCGATGAGATCCGCTGGCCATCCAGGCTGCTACCACACCGTAATCGCTGTCATATCCACGAGATAAATTTTCGGATGCCGTATAAAAAGGATAGCCCGAGGCATTGAGGAAATACTCCATTCCTAGACCGGCTGGAGATACGTGTGACCAGTACTTATTTTCGATAATATCCTGCGCCCTCATTTGCGCAGATCTATTCAACTGGCTATTCAAACTTAGCTGGCCCAGACCACGCGCACTCCGTTCGTTATTGGAAGCAGCCATAATCCCATAGCCGCTAATAGCACTTGCTTCACTATTCATGATGAAGAAGCTAAATATACCCGATACCGCTACTAATATCAATTTAAGATATGCACTATGCATTTCCACCTCCCAATCGAGTGACCTCGATTTTATTGCGGGCGTATATAGTGCAAAAAATCCTGCCTATTATGTAGGCAGGATAAACTATACCAAAAAAGTATGTTGTGTCCGGTTTCGCTATTGACTCCCCCGTATAACAAGCGACCAAATACGTTATACGAGATTATTGCCTACACTATATGTGTCCAATTAAATTGTTAGATAGCAACCCCAAAAAAGGGCCCTATAATTTGATATTATTCCTAAAGGAGTATGATGTCAAGAATGTAGTTTATCGGAGTTTTATCAACTAGAAGATGAGAATCAATAAATACTTATCACAATTCACTAGCCTTTCACGCCGAAAGGCCGACGATGCTATATTAGCAGGACGCGTCAGAAAAAATGAGCAAACGGTGCATATTGGTGAAAGCGTCAGCAGTTCTGACAAAATTACTTTAGATGGAAAAGCTGTAAGTCCGGATCGCCACAAAACTATCCTTCTGGTGTTGAATAAACCAATTGGTTTTGTCTGTAGCAGGAATGGCCAGGGAGGCAAAACTATCTACGAAATTCTACCTCCCGAATACCAAGATTTAAACCCTATTGGCCGTCTTGACAAGGACAGCTCTGGACTGCTCTTGCTGACCAACGACGGGTATCTATTGAATTCACTTGCGCACCCATCAAGCAAGAAAGAAAAAGTATATGAAGTTACTTTGAACAAAGCTTTGGCTGTAACAGAAATAGAGAAATTGAAAAAAGGTGTGGACATTGGTGATGAGCGACCTAGCAAATTTAAAAATATCTCAGAATTGGGGAATTACAAATATGGAGTAATTATTGAAGAAGGCCGCAACCGTCAAATTCGTAGGACATTCGAGGCGATAAACGTTGGAGTCTTAAAACTCCACCGGACTTCCTTTGATGATTACAATCTGGGTTCTTTGAAACCTGGCCAATATAAACAAATTATTATATAATAATGAAATGTCAGACCGACCTTACGTGCCGGGTGTTTCAGCACCTATAAGCAACAGGCGCGAACGTAGCAGGAGAATGCTCGAACAACTATTCGAGCCATCCATCGGCGATATCACTAGACCATTGATTGGCTTGGTGCCTTACAGTTTCTATGATCAAAACTTTTCAACAGGCAATGTTCCGAGAACTCCAACTTGGAATAGGCCTCCACCAAAGTACATAGCCCTTCGGACTAGCCCAGTCTTAACTGCCGCAGGGGATGAAGCAAACTTCCATTTTATATCTGGATGTTTATACGGGCAGATGATGCTTCATATTTTGGCTCGAGCAGGGCATACAGCTCATGGATATTTAGCAGAAAAAGATCTTAATGACATGCCCGTGTCTTTCGGTCTATCCGTTATACAGAGCATTCAGCGAGTGATAGCTACAAATCTCGCGACCAACAACCCCGGCATTGATATTTCTGAATTATCAAGATATATAGAATCTTCATATCCACTTCTTGAGCTACTCATGCATATTCCACAAGACCACGTGGCGGGAGTAGAAGAATCATTGGGAGTGGCTAATTACTCTTTAACGGCTGTGGTTCACGAAGCGTCAATTGATACAACTGGCGATTCAGCGACAATTATTTTTGGAGAGGAAGAGGTTGTGCCAATAGCAAAAGTAGCAATGTGCGGTGCGATACACACAAGAGACGAAAATGGGACACCTCTATCGAGGCATATTTGGGATAGGTTTAATAGGATAAATTCTACCGTTAACTGGCTCTTCCCAAAAATTGTCGCTGACGCTAGTAATTTAGATTAGTTTATTGTAAAATAGTCATCAATGAGTAAAACAAAACTATTCTTTTCCAGATTGGCAGATTTGGCGCATTCTCTGCGAGCACAGCAAGCAAGCCGTATTGTGCATACGGTGCAGTGCTGGGCGCAGCTGAAATGCGTGAAGGATGCCGATAAAGAAACAATCAACAAGCCACTTGTTTGCTTGGAGGGTTGTTTCTGATGGGGAAGAATAGGGTACCTGTTGTGGCCATTGTTGGTCGTGCCAATGTCGGCAAGTCCAGTATTTTTAACGTTGTTTTAGGCCGACAAGAGGCAATCACAGCTAGAGAAGCAGGGACAACCCGAGACAGCATTACAGCTCGCGCCCATTTTGACGGTAAAGATTTCTGGCTTGTCGACACAGCCGGAATGAAACAGGCCGAAGATGAGTTTGAGCTATCTATCCAAGAGCAGATCAAAGAGGCAACAGAAGCTGCTGATGTCATCTTGGTCGTAATCGAAGCACATATAGGAATAAATGATGAGGACCGACGCGTCGCCACAACGGCCCTAAAGAGCCGTAAACCTGTGATTCTTGCAGTTAATAAAGCCGACCAAGACGTAAACGCAAAAGCAAGCGATTTTAAGGGTCTTGGCATCAAGGAAGTGTATTTGACCAGTGTGATGCAGAAAAAGGGCTTTGAGGAGCTATTTGAACGTGTGGCGGCCATTTTGCCACAGGCAAGTATCAAAGAAGATGAAAAGCGCATACATGTTTCACTTATTGGCAGGCCAAACGTCGGCAAGAGTTCACTTTTCAATGCAATTGCCAAAAAACAGCAAGCCATTGTGGCTGACAGGGCAGGGACAACCCGGGACATTAACCGAGCGGTGGTACGTTTCGAAGGCAATGAAATTGAGCTTATGGATACTGCTGGCATTCGGCGTAGCGGGAAAATCGAGGTAGGAATAGAGAAATTTAGTGTCTTGCGAGCCCTTCAAGCAATTGAACAGTCTGATGTTTGTCTTTTCTTAATGGATGCCAACGAACTCAACACCCAGCTGGACCAAAAAATTGCAGGCCTCATCAAAGAATCTGGCAAAGGAGTGGTGATCGTTGTTGCTAAGTGGGATGCTGTCGAAGGCAAAGACGCATATACCCGTGATGAATTGGCGCCAAAAATAAGCTATCATTTCCAGTTTCTGCAATTTGCGCCACTGATTTTCACAAGCTCTGTCACAGGGCACAATGTTTCAAAGCTTTTTGAACTTATCCTTAAAATCGTCGAAAGTCGTAAGAAAAAAATTAAAACAAGTGAACTCAATGACTGGCTCAGAGACGTTTTGGACGCCCACCCACCAGCCGGCCTGAAGAATCGTCAGCCAAAACTTAATTACATCACTCAAACAGATGACGAAACTCCAACTTTCAAGATCTTTGGGGCACACACAAGTTACCTACATTGGAGCTATAAACGTTATATGGAAAGGGATCTACGAGAGCATTTTGGCTTTGAAGGCACACCGATAAAGTTCGTTTTCTCTGAAAAGCATATAACCCACAAGCATGGTGAAATTCCTGGGGCCGAGCCTAAATTGAACTGGAAGAAGCGCCTTCGACCGAATCAACTACCTAAAAACAAACAAAAATATTCTCGTAATCGGAATAACTCTCGTTAGCCCACTAAAGATTAGAACGTGATAAAATTAAAATACTCATGTGTCAAAACGTGGCAGAAGAGAGCCGTTAAGGCAGGTACGCAGGGGATAGAAGCTCCCCACGTGAAAGGGTGCGTAACAGCCCACCTGTGAGCAATCAGAAATCACGTAGGTGCACCAAAGAGGAGGTAGCGCTAGCCGAAAGTCTATGTGCAGGCCGTAATCGGAAACTGCCGTTGACGGCGCGAGGTAATGCTCACGGTCGATGGTAGTCCCGTAATGGGCTGGGGGTGTGGTGTGAGTATTGGTGTTGCGACGCCGATCACGATAACACCACCCCTCCGGCCCAACAACTCAATACATTCTAAACTTATATGACACCTCACATGTCTTAGAATAATTAGTCATTTACTATTTGTTAATAACCCTTTAACCAGGTTAGATATATGGGATTATTTGAAAAGAAGATTATACCCTTAGCCGTGCCGAACTATACTCTTGGGCATCAAGAAACCGTATTGATCGTCGGCCTAGGGAACATCGGTGCCAAATACACTAAAACCCGCCATAATATGGGGTTTTTAAATGTTGATGATTTTGCTTTGCGAGAAGAGTTCAACCCCTGGGTCGAAAAAAAAGACCTCAAATGTATTCTCTGCGCTAGGATTATAGGAGACAAAAAAGTCATTCTCTGTAAACCAACCACAATGATGAATATGTCAGGTGAAGCTATTCAGGCGGTACAAAAATTTTATCGGATCACCGACAAAGATACGTGTGTAGTCTACGACGAGCTCGATCTACCATTTGGGTCTATCCGCACTGGTTCTGGTGGTAAAGCAGCAGGCCATAATGGCGTTAAGTCTTTAATCTCGACCACAGAAAATGGTTTTTGGCGCATTCGTGTTGGGATTGGCCCTAAAAACCCGCCAGAAATCGATTCTGCTGATTTTGTTTTACAAAATTTCAAAAAAGGCGAACTCGAAATGCTCACAAAACTAGAAAAAGAAATATCATTACTCCTACATGATTGGATCAGTGGCAATTCTAAAAGTTCGACTACTAAGCTCTAACCCGGGTTCACAAACAGACAAAACTTTTGCCCTGTCGGCTGCTCGTTGCATCGCAATACGCATTGCCATCTCAGGCGCAAAAGGTACATCTTTTCGCTTCCGGACCTTCTCAACCTCATCTGGCGTAAAGACGTCCATTAAAGATAACCCAACCCGGTTGGTAAGCCCGAAAATGGACTTCAGTAGCGCCATCCTAGTTCCAAATATCCCAGCTACTACAAGTGGTACATCTGAGTTTTTTGCAATCATAAGCGGTGTTCTGGATACGGTATTTTCTATTCGGTGGGGGTATTTTTTATCTTTAGGGTAAATCCCACCTTCCGGGAATATAACAAGTGGATGCCCCAGTTCATTTAGAACATAGTCCGTCATCTCCAGAAGATGTTTCATACCTTTTCCGCTAGACAACCGCGCTCTATCAAGGGGAATACCACCCCACGAGGTGAAATAATCCGCCACCACTGGAAATCTTGAGTCAAACAGTTCAGCCATTGCCAAAAAGTAAGGTTCTTTTAGACCTGCTTTTCTCATCCCAAGAGCGAGCACTAATATGTCTGTAAAATCTAAGTGATTAGAAGCAATTACCGCCGGCCCCGAAAGCACTTCTCTAGCTTGAGCCGAAATTCCAGCGTTAAATTTCGGCAATACATAGCCACCAATTGCACGAGTCAATCTTGGTAATCTCTCTGAAATACTAATCACAGGTTCGGTTTCACCGGGCTGAATTTCAAAAAGTTCTTCAGGGGTTAAAGTATAAAAATCTGGAAGCCATAGATCTACTTCCTGGAGTTCTTTGCGTGGCATTACTTATCTTTTGGGCTTTCTCCACCAAATAGAGAAGGGAATGGCTTGGGGGAAAATAGTACCTCCACGCTCACGCCAAACACCTCTGAAATCTTGAAAGCAAGTTCTAGGCTCGGACTGTAATCGCCCCGCTCCAAAAAACCGATAGTCTGGGGGTTAACACCAACCAAAATACCTAACTGCTCCCTGGACATGCCTCGTTCTGCGCGAATCAATTGAATACGATTATATATCTTCATATAAATATTTTTTATGTATACACAACTATACTCTTATTCTGGCAATCTCGCTAGAACATTATGGCCATATTTTTGACAAGTTTCACGGACCCTCTTTACTGACTCATCATCAATATTCATGAGCCAAATTCTGTCCAGCACAATGCTTAAACCGCTCCCATCGAAGCAGTGCGGTGTACTCTCACGCCCGGCAACCCTGTCATGAAAACCGTAGAAAAGTACCATGTCTCCAGCGTTAATTTCAAACGCAACTTTTGGCACGCATCTCCAGAATTTAGCGAAGGCTTTATCATGCAGAGGAGTAAGTAAACCATTAAGTGCTAAAGTTGCACTCCTTTCGCCCCTAAAAGTTACGTGAACAGTAGGCCCGTATAACTCATCTTGTATACCATCATCGTGTGGGCCAATAGACCCGTCGCCAAATAGTTCTCCGTTGAATCCCAACAAAGTCTCTCGGTTCTGTCCACCATGTATAAACTCGTGGATTCTCCTTGCCACCACCGTTACTCTATCTGGTAACAATAGACCTCCCTCATCTGCTAGATATGCTATCGGAGCACGATTGCGAGGTGACCCATCAAGACTCCCTACCGTAAGTATTTCATGATCTTCTTGTGAAAGCACAGCAATTCGTTTAGGATCAAATAGTTTTCGTAAGACTATCGCTACACAGTTGTAATCAAGTAGCATATTTAAAGAACTACCCAAATCAACAGAAAAACCTTCATCTGCTAGGTCATCTGGGCAAATAATTTCATGAACCGGCTCAAATTCAGGTGATCTTGGTCGTTTAACTATGCAATTATCTATTATTTGTACTGATGAGTTCATCGTAACTAAGCTCGGATATTATACTTTTGCTATATGTAAAGAGCCACTAGAGGGGGTGGGCACCGCTAGTGGCTCTTTACAGGAGACAAGTCATCAGGCTACCACGTAAGGGCTAGCTGGCTTATCTCCGAAAAATACTCTTCAACCCACCTTGAAGGATCCCCAATCAACCAACTGCGAAAGCGGTCGAATGGCCCACGAAGGATGTTTCCGATACTCATCGCTGCTCAATAAAAACGAGGGAGAGTTCGGTGTTGAAGAGGTTAGTTTGATCTAGAACCTTGGCCTCTAACGGCCAGGTAGATAAGTGGAGGGTAACAACTCGTCGACCGATTCTAAATCAATCTAACAATTCATTCAAAATGAATGCTAGAATTAGGGGTATAAGGTGCATAAAACCGCATCGATGTACGGTTTTATACTTGCTAGTTTAGCAAATACCTGTCCTAATGTCAATACCTTTTAATCTTTTTGTATGATTGTCAAGTCGCTTACGCTAGAAAATAATGATATCCCCGAGCAATTGAAGGGTATACCAAACGCTCCAAAGAAGTTGTACTACAGGGGAATAGCAAGGGAGGAGTGGCTTTCGAGACCCTTAGTTGCGGTGGTAGGTAGCAGAAAAACAGATGAATATGGCAAATATGCTACAAAGTCCATCACCACTGAGTTGGCCCGATTTGGGGTAGTTATAGTTAGTGGTCTAGCTATGGGGGTCGATGCTATTGCGCACCAGTCCGCGCTAGACGAAGGAGGCATAACGGTTGCAATCTCTCCCTGTGGGATTGATTCAATTTACCCCAGGACAAACGGAATGCTAGGGAAAAAAATAATTAACCAGGGTGCTCTGATTAGTGAACATGAGGGCAATTATTCACCACACCCGCACGACTTCTTGATCAGAAATAGGTTGATATCTGGTTTAAGTATGGCAGTGCTAGTTACTCAGGCAGCAGCGCGCAGTGGTAGCCTGAACACTGCGAATCACGCCCTAGAACAGGGGAAGATAGTAATGGCTGTGCCGGGGCCGATAAACAATCCATTATGCGAGGGGCCGAATAACTTGATAAAAATGGGTGCTATCCCAGTGACATGCGCGGAGGATGTATTGAAAGCTCTTGATATAAGAGTTGAAATTAGCACAGGAGAAAAGGACTATGACCTACTCGCTCATAATGCGTTTGAGCTAAAGATTATTCAACTATTAAGAGATGGGATAGCTGATGGGGAAGAACTAGCCCAAAAAAGTGCAATGACCGCTCAGGAGTTCAACACATATCTGACGATGCTTGAGATTAGAAATGTTATTGTGCCTCTCGGATCAAATAAATGGTCGCTGAACTAGTACTATTCTAACAGTTCTTAATGTTTGCAAAGCTAGAGGCGGTGCCTTCAGCTCCTGCGCTACCGTAACTTACCGAAACTGAATACGTATCGCCGAGCAACACAGAGGCATAAGTTGTTTTGTAGTAGCCAATTCCTGGCCCTAGCTTCGTAGTACTAATTGCGTTACCACTTCTATGGACTCGAAATACAAAAGTTGGCTTTTCTGTGGCGCTATTAGGTGTATTGTCAAGCAGTTGCACTTTCCAAAGAGGTCCAAACTTGCTATCTGTATAGGTCTTACAAGCCCTTAGCGTTACATCGCTCCTCCAACTGCCTATAGTTGACCAGCTAGCAGCCTGTGCATCCAACTTCTTAGCAGAGTAGATCTTCCAGCCAGCAAAGCCGGCAGCACCTACGGCAAGTACGGCTACTATTATTATCAAAAGGTGATGGCCAAAGCCTTTTTGGTTTATGCCTTTCATTTTTTGTTTTCCTTTCATTGATACTTTAATAAAAGTGTATAGAAACTTTCATCCTACTTATATACAAAATAACCATACACGTCCACAGCGAGGTGAGTTGGCAGCTTAGAACCGTTATACACTGTTGCATAGCCGGGATTATAAACCGGCACGTTCATCATACTTGCTATTGTCTGGCCTTTAGCAAAATTCATAGATGAAACATTAAACAAAGAACAGTTGCAAATATACCCATCGGCCTGTGGCTGAATAATGGTAGTGTTTGCGGCTATCGTATCTAGATTGTTTGGTAGGCCCATTACACCGTAAACATTGTACTTACTGAATTGCCCATATTGTAATTGGCCGACTATGCCAAGGTTTGACCTTGTGTCGACTATTCTAATTGGGTCAATTGCCACAAATTTTCCCCAAGCAGAAGAATTACTCCTATTTCTATCTCCAAAAACGGAAACTAAGTCGAAAAGTATATCTACAGTTCCGTTAGAACCATTGTATATTTTGACCTTTTTATCGGAACTTGTTCTTACGATCATCGTATTTGCGATTTTTTGGCCTGGCGCAAAATTTAAAACTGAAGAATTTGGCCTAGAAGCATCTGCGGGGTAAACAGTTAAGTACCCAGATGAAGTCGAGTTTAGCGTAGCTACCATTCCCTCAACGGCTTCGGTCCCCAGTGTATCTGGTACGGATACAACAACCTCTCCTCCAGCGGGAACAGTTCTATAACCTCCAACCCCAGTTCGTGTGTCCAATAACCTTGTTTGACTTTGTGTTATGTGACGCAAACCATTGGTTCCATTTGTATCAGAGTAGTAGCCCATAACATCAAGTGCAACGTTTATATTCCCTGAAGATCCATTGAAAATGTTGATTTTGCCATCCCTACCGACTTTAATAGTGGCGGAGTTTGCTATTACCTGAGAAGCAGCAAAATTTATTGAGGAAGTTGTGGGTCTTGAGATCCCTGATGGATAAGCTGTGATAAAGCCGCTGGAGCTGCCTTTTATCGCGGTTATTATAAAGTTCGCAGCAACAACATCAGCTGCTGGTACACCTCCCCTACCTAAAACCTGTAGCGAATATGTGCCGTTCGCAGGAATTGCGACATTATAGCCACCATTTCCATTCCTTGTATCCATAATTCTGCTTGGGTCTAAAGGAATGAATTCACCGCCATTCCCAAGAACGCTAGAGCTTTCTGCTTTTGCATCCAACTTCTTTGCAGAATAGATTTTCCAGCCAGCAAAGCCTGCGGCACCGACAGCTAGTACGGCTACTATTATTATCAGAAGGTGATGGCCAAAGCCTTTTTGGTTTATACCTTTCATTATCTTTTTTCCTTTCATTTGTTTTTAAGCTTTAGCCGTATTCTATAATTATTGGTTTAGGATGTAAAGAGATGTATCGTTGAAGGGCAAATTTCCAGTGCGATGGGAATAGAAAACCTTCCCGACAATGTCAGTAGATTTCACGGGGCCATAATATCTAGAATCTATGGAGTCAACTCTGTTATCTCCGACTACAAATAACTCACCAGGTTTCAAAACTATGTCAATATAGTTCCCATAACTTGGGGTGACAACAGATTGCCAAGTA
>JAGQMS010000016.1 GCA_020428535.1 Candidatus Saccharimonadota bacterium | reverse complement strand
ATCATCTCTCAAGCCTGCCCATTCTGCAGGTAAGGATTTCTTACTTTCGAAATCACCTTTCGACTTTGGCACTGTTTTTAAACGCCAAGTTCCGCTAACATCTGGATAAACTAAAAACAGCAATTTTTCTGCATAGCCTTCGACAATCTCATCAAGCGGAATATATTTATCCAAAACAACAAACCTCGGGTCTTCACTTGCGCTGTATGCATCTGCAAAGTCGGTAGCGGCTTTTAACTTACCAACGTACTTTGCTTTAACTAACTCAAGAATGCATTTCGCCCAATCGACGGCCCGAAGGAATCTAGCATCGAATTCGTCAGGCTCCCCATAGGCCGGTCGAAATAATCTCACCATGTCATCTAGGGTGACTGGATCGACACCAAATTTCTCATTAACAAGATATGTATTTTGGCCGTTGTCATCTGCATCCAGATATGTGACGAAAGACTTATCAATTCGCTCAAATAGCGCCCGATCGTCTTCACACCACTGAAGACCAAAATGTTTCCAAACAAGACCCATGGCTGAGTAAAAAATCCCGTTCTCGCGCTCTCCTGCACGACCCTCTTGATGATGGTCAAATCTGTTATGATCAGGGTCATAAACATCGCCAACGTCTACAACAATATCGGCCGAATCAAAATCTTCTTTGTTTCGTGAACGGACAATCTCGGCATCCGGGTAGAGCATCTTCAACAATGCAACTGCAAAGACGTCATCAGCATGGAATGCGCCACTATGTGTGTATATTGTTTTGATCTGTTTCATGTGCCTGATTTTAACAGAGTACTGTGTCATACACCATCTAGGCATAGTACTGCACGAATGTAATCAGCGCCAAATTCACCAGCTACAACTTCTGCTGTCTCCCATTGATCTATCTCGCATATCTCACCTCTCACATAAAGCGACATATCAAAATTTTGAACTCTAGCTATAATTGAACCTTTAGTAACCAACAGTCTGGTCTGATCCAGCGCCCTATATACAAGTCTTCCTCCAGCGCCTATTTTAAATTCTTCTACGGCATACCCCGAAGCTTGAAGTTCTAGGATTAAATCTTCAATACTCTTCGGTGTACTCATTTCTGCTGTATCGCTAAGTACTGCCCGAATTAGTTCCATCCTATTGGGAGACATCAGACCGCTCACCTCCGTATCTCCATACTCGATACTCGTAATTATTGATGCGAGTGCCTGAGCACCTATCGCATAAACAGTACGACTACGCTTATAGTTCTCAGCAAGCAGGCTGGCCCTGAGCGAGTACTCATCTTCACCTCTACCGCTTTTCATAAGTAGATATTTCGCTATAGCACTAAATGCAGCTCCACCATGATGTGTATGAAAACCTAATTCACGATCAGCCACTAGAAATTCATCTTTGAAAATCCGCTCATGACCGTGTAATTCATTCCAAACAGAGTCAGATCTAGGATCTCCATTGGGATAACGGTATAGTCCTGGCACAACTTCATGCTCTATGACAGGTGCACCATCATCAGCACCTCCGAATGAGTATAAACGACCATTACCCGCTACAACTGCCATTCCGCCTCTTATCATATACACAAAATATGGCGAAAAAGGACTTTATGCAAGCATAGGCGAAATTAAAAAACTCGGGCGCGCCCACCCGGGTTCAGCGAGTTTTTTGTTTTTGGTCAATGTTTGTCTCTGGTTGAACCCTAATAATGCGTCCGAGTTACTCCACTAGTCTACGCTTATGCTTTGCATCTAGTCAATAGTTAATGAGTGTGGTATAATAAAGCCCAGCACTAGTACTCGTTATAGGTTACGCACTAAGGACTCAAGCTCTAAATAGGCAAGATGAAAAGGTGAGGTTCTAGAGGAGCAAAATAGGTCGACAGTGCGTAATTTAAACAAGGAAATCTCGTTTTGAAAAAGCTATTTGTTGGTAGCCTAGCTTGGGCTACAAATGATGACAGCCTACGCGACTGCTTTGCAGCTTGCGGTACTGTTGTTAGTGCAAAGGTCATTACAGATCGTGAAACTGGCCGCAGCCGTGGTTATGGTTTTGTTGAGATGGAAAATGACGCTGAAGCTGATGCAGCTATCACTAAGCTCAACGGCTCAGAATTAGACGGTCGAACTATCGCCGTCAACGAAGCTCGTCCACAAGAGGAGCGCCCACGCCGAGATTAATCTCTCGCGTCGTATTTAAAAACAAGCCGTTTTTAGCGGCTTGTTTTTAATGTTTCTTGATTTCAACTAGTAACTAGATGAAGAATTACCAAAAACCCCAACTGCCACAACTAGCACGAACCATAGAAGTCCGAGAACTAGCCCGATAGAAGAGATAATAATCCCCGCCAGAGCCATGCCGTTTGACATGCCGGCTTCTTTGGATTTTTTCATACCGATAATACCTAAGATCAGACCTACTAATGAGATACCTAGTAGGCTACAGACCAAGCTACCAATACCCAAGCCCTGGCCGGGGTTAACGGCTGCTGTGGCTACTGCTGGTTGAGTTGCAGGCATCGGTGCTGCTTGCGGTGCTGCAGGTTGTTCAGCTGGTACCTCTGGTGCTGCTTGTTGTTCTGGCTGCTGAGGTGCAGCATCATTTTGTGGTTGTGAGTCCATAAAAACCCTCCTTAAACTTTTTTAGTGCTTAAGCTTATCTTAAGCTGAACGGAGAAAAATTTCAAGATTCTACTCCCCTAAAAGGTCTAAAAGCGCTTTCTCATCTATCACTTCTGTGCCAAGTGCTCTAGCTTTATCTGCTTTTGATGCACCCGCTTTTGCACCCATAACCAGATAGGTAGTACCTTTTCCTACCGCTGTTTGGAATGTGCCACCAAGAGTACGAATCTTTTCCGCTGCCATATCTCGTGACATTTTCTCCAGTGAACCGGTTATCACAAAACTTTTACCAACAAGTGGGCCAGATTGCTTGGACTCATAAACTGGCGTTACACCACAATTACTAAACTTGTTAAGTAACTCCAGATTGTCTTCATCGCTAAACCAGGCCACAATCGATTCCGCTACTACCTCGCCTATTCCGTCAACTACTTTTAGTTCATCGATTGTTGCTTGCTTTAGTGAATCCAGTGACCCGTAATGATTGGCGAGGTCTATCGCTGTTTGGGCGCCTACATGTCTAATCCCCAACCCGAATATGAACTTCTCCAAAGGAGGATTCTTTTTTTGTGCGATTGCATTAATCAAATTTTCTGCGGACAAATCAGCAAAACGTTCTAACTTCAGAAGTTGTTCCTTTGTTATTTGATATATATCTGCAAGATCTTTTACTAATTGATTTCTCACTAAGAGTTGTACGTTTTTCTCACCCAAACCATCAATATCTATTGCACCCCTGGATGCAAAGTGCTCTAGCCCACGTTCCAATAAAAAATTAGTTACAGTAACTATTGGCGGATAAGTTGTGGTGCTTTGCTTTGCTGACTCAGGATAAATAAAGCTATTAGAATTTATTTTTAATCTGTAAACAGCCTCACTTTGTGGTTTCTCAAATTCGAGCTCGGGATATTGTCTTTTTAGTTCTGATTCAAAATCAAATTGTCTCGAATCTTTGGGGCGCAACTCTAGAATTACTCTTTCAACTTGTGGAATTATATCTCCGGCTTTATAAATCACCACGGTATCCCCTACTCGAATATCTTTGCGAGCAATTTCGTCAGCATTATGCAAGCTGGCGTGTTGAACTGTCGTTCCGGCGACTACAACAGGGTCAAACACTGCTACCGGCGTTGCTGCACCAGTGCGCCCAATACTAATAACAATGTCCTTCACAATCGTCGTTGCTTCTTCAGCAGCATACTTAAAGGCGATCGCCCCTCTTGGAGTTTTGCCGACTACGCCCAATTCAGAGAAAAGCGCACGGTCATTCAATTTAACGACAAACCCATCGGTAAAGTATGGCAATGCCTCACGCTTTTCTGACCAACTATGAATATATTCAATCAGTTCATCTAAATGATCGAAAGACTTAGCCTGGGAATTTGCCGAAATTCCAAGCGCCCTCAACGTTTCATATGCAAATTCTTGGGTCGGAACTTCGGTTGGATCTTCCCTCAACAGATCATATGCACGGAATTTTAAAGGTCGTTCTGCCACAAGCCTGGGGTCAAGCTGTCGTATTGTACCGGCTGCAAGATTTCTGGGGTTAGCAAACTCGGGAAGGTTTTTTGATCTTCTGTCGTCGTTTAATCTGGCAAAATCATCTTTATACATCACGATTTCACCACGAACTTCCGTTCTACCTTTGCAGAAGTTTGAAAGCTTCCCATCTGTATCGAAAAGTCTCAGAGGAATATTCTCAATTGTTTTCACGTTCGTCGTCACATCTTCACCAACAAAACTGTCACCGCGGGTTATGGCTTGGGTAAAAACACCGTCGATATATACCAGTGCACATGCAAGCCCATCCATCTTCAGATCAGCAAAATATTGTAATTTTCTGCCAGGCACGAGTTTTTCAATCCTCTCGACCCAAGACACTACCTCACCCTCATCGAATACATCCTGGAGACTGAGCATTCTAGAGGAGTGCTCGACTTTCTGAAAACCGTCGAGTGGCTTGCCGGCAACTCGTTGAGTTGGCGAATCTGGGGTAATTAGATCTGGAAACTGTTCTTCTAGCTGGGAAAGCTCGTGCTTGAGGCTATCAGCCGCGGCTTCACTCATTATCGATTCATCTAAAACATGGTAATGATAGCGATACTCATTGATCACAGTCTTTAGCTTTGAAATTCGCTCTTCGGCTTCGGCGTGTTTCATGCGATTAATATCCTATAGAGTTTGTACATGTATGTATGGATCACTGCGAAAGCGCCACAAACCAGCACAAAGAATATCTGCTCAGTATATTGCGGTACCCATGCTAGCACAGGGATTGTCAACAAGAAACCAACTAACAACAGAAAAATTATCAGCATAATAAGCCTTCGAAAAACAATCCAACGATGTAAATGCAAAAGTCTCATCGATATTCTCAATGACTGAATTGGTTGCATTTTTTTGATTGTCACAATGTAGAGCGAAAATATTGAGCCAGATAATAGATAAAGTGAAATTGCCAGTAAGAGAACTGCGATAACCGCAATCCCTAGAAGTTCTGGGTCAGTAGTTACTACCGAAGCTCCTTGTGCGGTATATAAAACAAACAAACCAAAGCCTGCCGGGATTAGCTCCAAGAGCATTACAGCAATCACCAACACAAAAGGAATCAGAGGCCTCATGCCTTCATAAAATGCAAGTTTTACTGTCCCTGGGTGCCGTTTGCTATGGAGTGAGCGCAAAAGTCTGATAAAGGCCAGCGAAAAGATGATTAAGGCAGTAATCTGCGTGTAGTTTGAAATATCACTGGTCGTTGCAGTTATGGAGCTAATCAGGGAAGCATACTGCGCAAGGGCTTGTAGCAAATTGCTCAAATGCCCAGCAATTACTTCATCCATAGCCACTTTTAGATTGACGGCATCAAATTTGAATCCGCTGATCCCTTTGACCACGATTAGATATAGAACCGTATAGATTAACCAAAAAATTAAAAACTGTTTCTTATTTTTCCAGATGAATTGCCATGTATCCTTCCAAAGAACTTTAGCGGGCGGGATATTGCCGTACGGCTCAACAGGTATCGGTTTTGATAGCCTAAAAGAACGATACCGGGGCGTTCGTTTCTTGCGTTCTGATGGAACTTGAACAGTTTTCTTGGCCATATAAATTCATTGGTGGGCGAGGAGGGACTTGAACCCTCAAGACTTGTGGTCATTTGATTTTAAGTCAAACGCGTATACCAATTCCGCCACTCGCCCAAAAATTGGCACCTGAATCTGTTTTTGTCCTTCTAACTATATACTATCTACTATATACTATCTACTACTAAATGGCGCCTTGGCCGAGAGGTTAGGCAGGGCTCTGCAAAAGCTCGTACACCGGTTCAAATCCGGTAGGTGCCTCCACATTCAGTAATTGATAACACCTTGGATAGAGGTGTTATTTTTATTTAAAGCGAGATACCGCGCCAAACATTTAGAGCTGGTTTTGGGTTTCCGGCAGAATCAATTAACCCATCTGTATCAAATGGCTTTTGAATGTTCTGGTCGTATAAAAATGGCCAAATAACAAACTTTGCTTTCAGCTCACGAGTTAGGTCGGCAAAATGAGTTATAAAATCAGCTTGTACTTGCGGTGTGCTTTCATAGCCTGTTGTTACAGTTTCACTTGGCCAGCCTAGTTCGGTAAAAGCTGTTGACTTATTGGTGTGGGCCCTAATTCTAGAATAGTAATCTTCGGGTATGTCGCTAGGGTTATTGAAAATAATGTACGGATACGTTGTGAATGCAATTATATCTGCATTGCTGAAGTCATCAAGTAGTCGCCAGTCATTCTTTGATTCATCGTTAACGCCACCAAAAAGTCCACCTTTCAAACCATTTAGCTTTTCGTACTGAAAAACAACAAATACTTTCGTGTCTGGGGAAACTTGATGCACTGCACTAACCGCATCTTTAAAAATCTGAGTAAAAATCTGGTAACTTAAAGGGTCTTTTTCATTGAGAATATTCACCTCATTCCCAAGCCCTAGATATTTTGGTTTATAATTTTCAGCAAAATTTTTTATTGTCGATATAAACTCAGTTCCATCGCTCTCACTCCACGAATCTGACCCGGTAATAACTATTGGAGTGTATTCATAATTCACACCGAGTTTGACTATAGTGAATGGAGCACCACCTCCAGATTGCAAATCCGTCCATTTGCCCGCCCATGTCAGCACTGAACCATTCTGGTTGACGGTCTTCAGAAAGTTGGTGAAATCTTCAGCTTCGTAACTTTTGGGAGATAAGCTTATGCCTTTGAGGGTGACCTCAGAATCTTGATTTTGGGTGGTAGTATCCTGGGTAGTTTGAGTTACGCTTCTTGAATTTTTTATTCTTGAGATTACTACCAAACTAACTAAAACAGGTAAGCAAAAAATTAAAAATACCACTACAGTGCCTACCGCACCTATTCCACCCTGATGTTTATAAGTTTTTCGCAATAAAACCACCCTCCCCGCTAAATCTAGTTTACTCCAAACTCAACACATCAATAAATCTACAGAGAGTCCGACCATCTTTGGATCATTTTCCTACAGGCAATTAAGTGTGCAAAAAACCCTCCTAAATGACCAAAGGCCAAGGATTTATGTGTTTTTACGCCCTCTATTTTCATCGTCTCTAGTGGGACCACCAGGTCTGTTATTTGTGTCAGCACTAATATTCGGGTTTTTTCTGTCTTACTTAAGCTAGGAATTACAATGCCTTCAACATTCACCACACTGTCAAAAAAAGCTTGTGATTTTCGTTTCTTATCTAAGTGCGCCCGTCGGAATAACGACATTCTGTGTTTTTTGGGGTATTTACCTTTATTTATCCGACCATGAGCATTAACGGCAAAGATCCTTTCATCTGAAAGTTCATAAAAAGCATTTAAGGCCAAACTTCCTCCGGCGCTCGAGCCTATCAGTACAACCTTTTCATATTGCTGAAGTTGATATTTAGCAATTTCTTTAAGTTTATCTACTTTTGTCTCGAAACCGTCACTATCGTACCAGTTGATATGCGCTTGAGTTAACTCAACTCCAGCTCTTCCCCACCACCAAAATACTATTCGTTCTATTAACCTTAACTTGCCACTTCCCAGGCCATTTATATAGATATAGCCGGTATCGAGTAGATATTTCTGCATCTAGAAATTCAAATTAAACTCAGAGTCCCGCGATTCTTGCGAATATCTTTGTAGTTGTAGATTTTGACTTTGGCTTCTTCAAGCCACTTTCGTAATTTTTCAATATCTATATCCGACACATTCTGGTATTTAATTTCTGCAGCTTTGAAACTTCCTTCTGGAGTGAGCCCAGGCTCAGAGAAAGCATGGCCACTCCAAAATAATAAGTTAACGCCTTTATTTGCGGTTAGATTGTAACCAACGACAGGGTTTTCTTTCACGAACCAAACAGGAATTGCGTGCCAAATTTTGCAAGTATCTGAGCCTAGTACTTTTACAATTTCTGCATATAATAGCTCGCAGACTTCTTTGTGCTCTGTATTTTCTATCGATTTATTGAAGGCAAGAATCTCTGCAACCATATTTGTACTATATCAAAAAATAAATAATGTGACTGGCTAATATTTTTACCCTACAGATTTGTATATTAGATAACTATTTCTGAGTTTTCACAGATTGAAGTTATGCTATCATATAAACATAAGGAGTGTAAAAGTTTATGTTGCCTTACAAAAGGTCTGATAAACATACGCAGCAGAACAAAGCCTCTACACCACCTCGGTCAACCGCGAGCAACGAAAAGCAAAAAAAGACGAAACTTTATCGCTTTAAAAGAGTTGTAGTTGGAAGTAATGGATTAGTATTGCTGAACCCACCGAAATATCTAAAAAAGGTTATCCTGTTTTGTTCAAAACACATTGTATTTACTCGAATCGTATCGGCACTGCTGGTAGCGGCAATGCTTTTTGCAATTTTCCATAGCTCATTTGGCGGGTTGATTGATGAACTGCACTATAAGTTATCCCCTAAAGCAGAAGCTCTGATCGGCGATACCAATGAGCTCTACGGAAGGCAGTTAAAGCTGTCGGGTGATGGCGCATACTATCTTTATAACGAAGGCTATAAACCAGCTTCGGGAGGCGTAGAAGGACCCAACGGAAACCCAAGATTCTCAGCAAAGTTTTCTACAAACCCAAAAGAGGGTGCTGAAATTACAGACCCGGTGAACAATCTATCTTTCAAGATAAAGCCAAGCTTTGAATTAGGTTCCCCTAGAAAAACTAGTAACCAGTTATTTTTTCCTATATCAAACCTGCAAGCTACAAAAGTATTAACCTTTGGGGCTTCAGGGTATAAAGAAGATGTCATCCTGGATGATTTTGTAAAAGACAAAATAGAATTAGACTACCAACTTGAACTGCCCAAGAGTTTGGAGGCTAGGATTGATATAGATGGCTCACTAGGGATTTATGGTCCCGACGACACACGCTTAACGGGCGACATTAGTACGGCTAGTGAATCCGACAAGGCCCTGCTCGAAAAAGCTCAGGCAAAAGCAACCAAAAACCGTCTGATCTTCAAGATTCCCTCACCTTATATTAGAGAGTTTGGCAAAAGTACTATTTCTAAAAATGTTAGGTATGAACTCAGTGATAACAAACTCAAGATAATAGCTCACGGGTTAGGAGGCTTAACGTACCCAATAACTATTGACCCAAGCGTATACATCGAAACTGCCGCAAAGTTAATGCGAGGGAATAACGAGACTAACACTGATTTCGATGTCAGCAACGAACTCATTCAAAAAAGCCAGACAACAGGTGCGCGTATTGATGCCTGGCAAGGAAATCTTGACATGAATACTGGCATTTGGGGGCACTCTACTGCAGTGGCAGGTGGCTATATATATAAGACAGGGGGTCGAACTGGTGACACCGCAAAACCTCGAATTGTCGATCAGCAAAGAACATTGGCGAATTCTAGTACCTTCACAATGGATATGCCCGCTACTCGACCTGCAGGAGATCTATACGTCGCCGTAATGTGCCATGACGGAAGTGATGGCGGATTAATGAACCCCCCAAGTGGCTGGACCGAATATGCTGATCTACAAGGTCACGCAGCCTACTGGAAGATCGGTACAGATGCTGGGGGAGGCAATGAAGCCGCATCCTACAGCTGGACCGGCTATGGGAAAGAAGAATGGGCTGGCGTCATTATGAGGGTCACTGGCTTCGACAGCACAAGCCCGATTAGTGGCACGCCAGGGACTGGAAGTAGCTCTACCCGTACAAGGCCCGTATTCCCTGCCACCACACCTAGTAGCGACTCCACACTGATTATTAGAGCAGTAGGCTTTGACCAAGATAACCCCAGTACTACAGGATGGGTACCTTCCGGGCACACCAAAATAGATTCTTTGAGCAGTAGTAACGGCGGCAATGGTAGCTGTGGTTTTGCAGCTGCGTCTTTAGATAATCCTCCAGCCTCAGGGGTGTCGACAGGTACTGCAACATTTGCAGATACATCCGTAAATGACGACTATGGAGCTAGCTCAATTGCCATAAACCCAATTGTCTCAACACCAGCTACTCAGACTACAGTTGAATGGGCAAAGTTTAATTCTTCAACTCTAGCTATTGAAAGTCCTGACCCGGGGACCGGAGCATGTAGTGGATGGTGCACCGACTCAGCCTATAACCTACCCTCAGCTCGACGAGATCATAGCATGATTGCTTACAACGGTTTTGTGTACGTTCTAGGTGGTTTAGACAGCAGTGACTCTCGAGTATCAACTGTATATATAGCAAAGCTTGGGGCTAACGGAGAACCTCAATTATGGCACCCTACAGACCCAGACAAAAATAATTGGGTGTATTGGTACAGCGACACCGGCCTCAACGGGTCAACGGCTAAAAGTAACATGTCTGTGGTTGCCTATAATAATCGGATGTATGTTTTAGGTGGTGAGACAAATTCAAGCCCCGGGGGCATAACTACTGTAGAAATGGCCGACATACTACCAAATGGAATTCTGGGGACCTGGACGACTACTGGCATGCAAGCCCTGCCATCCGGTGCCGGCAATCACATGCAAGGCGTTCAAGTTTACAACGATACCATGTACTCAATCGGAGGGTTCGAAGGAGCATCAACATCGTCAGCAAATCTTCGTGACACGGTTTACTACAGCAAGCTCAACTCCGACGGGACGATGAATGCTTGGCAACAAACTACCTCGTTCACAACAGCTAGAAGCGACTTTGGAGGTTCATTTAGCTATATTTGGGGAGCATATATTTACATGGGCGGAGGGTGCACCGCAGTAAATGCTAGCGGATACTGCACTACAATTGCGAGCGACATGCAGCTAGCGAGCATTAACGCAGATGGTAGTTTGGATAACTGGTCTTCGCTAGGAAGCTTAGACAATACACGGATAGGCTACACACTAATAGGGTGGCAAAATGGGCTATACCGATTAGGAGGATGCACGACTCAGGATCCTACTTCTGGGGAATGTACATCAACACTAGCAGACGTAGACTACGGAGTGATTAACCCAGCCGGAGAAGTATCTACTGTTAGTATCTCTGAGGCGAGTGGTGTGTCTCCTTGCACAGGTGGATCGCCCCAAGATTGCGATCTTCCTCCCACAGGCGATAGTGCTGGTCAAGGAGGCCAAATGTTGAACATGTCCACTATCCTAAATGGCTATCTTTATGTAATGGGTGGGTGTACGAACTATTCATGTAGCGGGGTCAGTGGCAATATCTCTTATGTCGCCATCGGTTCAGATGGTAGCCTTCAAGCACCCGGTAGTTGCGGTGGAACGAGTTATGGCGCTTGGTGCGTAGACTCAACAAATCGCATTAACGGAACTACTGGGGTCGCTGCGGCAGGCGTAGCAACGTTTAATAACCGTATATATATCGTTGGTGGGCTGACAGGTTCGGGTATTTCAACAAATATATATTATAATTCTACAAATTCTGACGGATCACTAGCAGGCGCTTGGTCATCTGTTGATACAACCACCGTTGGAGCAACTGATGTAGCCTACACATATTCCTTTGCTCGCGCCGATCCTTCGTCTGCCGGCACATACCCAGGAAACTTATACATTTTTGGAGGCTGTGGGACTATTGGGACTGGAGCTGGTTGTGGTAGTAGTGACTATCGCCAAGAAGTTTACAAGTGCAATATTGCTACCTCTGGAGCTGTATCTGGATGCACGACCACCGGACAACTTCAGATTGATTCGACCCCAGGTTATGGAGCAAGCACCGACGGTCTTGGCATACATTCTGGGACGGTCTACGCGAATTACATATTCCTAATTGGTGGCTACAGTCAATTCGAATCTGACAAAGATGATGTCTTATACGCAAAAATTGACAATAGTAATAACATAGTCGCCGTAAGCGGGAGCGATTGGATCGAATCGGCAAATAAGCTTTCAGTTGGACGTAGACGAGGTTGGGCGTTTGGTTACAATGGGCATATTTATGCTGTTGGCGGTTATGACGCAAGTGGTACAGGTATTATCCCATTTATTGAATGGTCCAAGATGAACGTAAGCGATGGAAGTATTGATCCTTTTGTAACGTCTTCAGTCACGATTAACCAACGCTGGGGACTGTCAATGGCAGTATCGAACTCATACGCATACGTTATAGGTGGTTGCGATGTAGGTGCTAGCCCAAGCGGTTGTAGCAGTTTTGAGCCTTCTGTACAAACCTTCCAGCTTTACAATAATGATAGTGGGTCAATAGCAGATTTTACTGCGCAGTCAGACCAGACCTTCACAGCCGACACCGACAGATGGGGAGCAAGCTCAACAGTCCTAAATGGCTATCTTTATGTTGCTGGTGGCTGCATTAGCGCCACAGACTGCACAAATGCAACGAACAGCGTCCAGTACGCCGCTCTAAGCCCAGATGACGGTAGTGTCGGTACTTGGAATGCGGGCGG
This sequence comes from Candidatus Saccharimonadota bacterium, assembly GCA_020428535.1. Classification (GTDB taxonomy): domain Bacteria; phylum Patescibacteriota; class Saccharimonadia; order Saccharimonadales; family JAGQMS01; genus JAGQMS01. The sequence goes on along the minus strand of JAGQMS010000016.1, from coordinate 3,265 downwards.
TAACTTACCCGCTGACAGAGCCTGGGGTAAGTTAAAGGCGGCCGGAGGTACGCTCTACTATATCGGTGGCCAAGACGACACCGCCACAAACGAACAATCTACCGTTTACTATACTTCGTCTATATCATCAGGAAACCCAACTTGGAATGGAACGGCTGCAAGTAATGGCTTACCGGGAGCTCGGACGCGCTTTGGTGCAGCGGTCTGGAACGACAGATTGTATGTAGTCGGAGGTCTTGATGGCAGTGCAGCGGTCAGTTCTACAGTGTATGTAAGCCCTCAGCTAAGCTCTGGCGGAAACATCACATCCGCTTGGTCATCTAGCACGGCATTCAATGTAGCAAGATCGGGTGGAGCGGTCACAGCATACGCAAATAACCTTTACTTATTCGGGGGCTACGATGGCAGTAACTACCTTAGCGATTCTCAGTACACCCAGATAAACTCAGACGGTACCGTGGACAGTTGGTCATTCACTCGAAGCTTACCGGGGCCACTTAGAAATTCAAGAGCAGTTTCAGCCAATGGGTATATCTATTTAATTGGCGGAAGATCGGACGATACTACCTGTTTGCCAAAAATTTTAGTAGCACCAATAAGCGCCAATACAACAATTGCATCCGGTAATAACCCAACAGGTGTTGGTGAATGGTATGAAACAAATGTCCGCTATAGTGGCGACAGATATGGAGTTGCCGCCGCATATTATAAAGGAAAGATTTACACTATGGGTGGCGGCTGTACTGCACCACTGTCTACCAATCGGCACTACCAGTCGACCGTCAATTCCCAACCTCAGGTAGCGATCTATTCTCGTATGATCGATACAGACTCAGATGTCTTTCCTAACTCATGGCTTCTAAATGGTTTAGACAATTCGATTGGTGCGCGTTGGCAAGTACGCTACCGCTCCATGAACGACACCGACGGCGTACCTACAGACTGTGGTACAGCAGATATGTCAACTTGGGGGCAAGAAACCAATGCCGGTGACATAACCTTAGGAGATATCAACCCCTTCACTCCTAAAGATGGTAGTGGTAATAATATAGATTGCGCGCGATACTTCTATTTCTTTGTCAGCATAGACGCCTCAAAAACGTTCGGCTACCCAGAAGATGTAAATAGGGGCCCGACAATTGCTGACTTATCTTTGTTCTTCACTTCTGACCCAAACAAGCGCCTGAGACACGGTAAGACCTTCACGGGTGGCGAGTTGCAACCACTAGATACGCCTTGCCGACAATCGGTCGATGCTGACTGCCCTCTGCCATAAACTTAGCGCAAAATTTTCTCCATAGCTTTGCCTTTTGCGAGTTCGTCTATGAGTTTATCTAAATATCGGACTTCTCTCATGATTGGGTCTTCGATATCTTCGACTCGCACCCCGCAAACTACGCCCTTAATTTCCGACCTTTTTGGGTTCATTTTTGGGGCTTTATTAAAAAAATCTTCAAAATTGATACCCTTTTCGAGGATATTCTTTAAATCATTTTCTTGATAACCAGTTAGCCAGGTGATGATTTCGTCAACTTCCTGCTTAGTTCGACCTTTTCGTTCGGCCTTAGCAACATAGTGCGGGTACACACTCTCCACGCTCATCGAATATATTCGCTCCGATGCGGACTTCATACTACTCGACTACAACCTTCCCGGTCATTGAGGGGTGGATAGAACAGTGATATTCGAAAGTTCCAGAAGTATTAAACGTAAAGCTATACGAATCGCCATTAGCCAAATTGCCACTTTTTGGGCCATCCTGGCTGTCCGACTCAACGACCGTGTGCGCCATGCTATCTTTATTTGTCCATGTCACAGTCTCACCCTTTTTTATAGTGATTGTAGATTGGCTGAAAGCCATATTCTTGATTTCAACACTATTCGAACTTTCTTCTTGGTTGGTGTTGTTATCTGCAACAACATTTTCTGAGGTCTTTTCTGAAGAGCTAGAATTCCCTCGATTTAATATCCAAAACCCTCCCACCCCCAAAACTAGAACAGCCAAAATAACAAAAATAAGAGACTTTTTCATGCGCTAAACCCTCCAGAACATTAGTTTACATCCTTCATTATGCTCCATTCTTCACCGTCAACAAAGAATACAGATGTAATATTTTCAAAAGATTCTAGTAAACTATTCTCATATGGATCTTCTAAACTTCATACCCGGCTATCAACAAATTATTTTTGATTCCGGCAGAGAACCCGCATTTATTGTTTTTTTATCATTTATTGTGACCTACATTCTAACAAGAGGCTACACACGGCTCGCTAAAGTCAGGGGTTGGGGTAGCGCACATTTCGGAGGCGTGCATACGCACCACATGGTTTTCGGTCTAGTTATTGCTTTCGCTTCAGGCGGTCTGCTTTTTGGTTTTATGCCTGAACAAGGCCCACTACTTTCAATACTTGCCTGCGCGTTTGGCTCTGGTGCGGCCTTAGTTCTTGATGAATTTGCACTTATATTTCATTTGCAGGATGTGTACTGGGAGAAAGAAGGTAGAAAGTCTATCGATGCTGTAGTGCTCGGTGCTGCATTTTGTGGCTTGTTTTTGCTACGATTCAGCCCACTGAATATCAATACTAAAGATTCACTTGCTTCAATTGCGATATACGTTACATTCAATATTTCCTGCATAGTAATTGCCGCCCTAAAAGGCAAAGTCTACTTAGCAGTATTTGGTGTTTTTATTCCCTCAATATCTCAGATTGGAGCAATAAGGCTTGCTGAACCTGGTTCAATTTGGGCTCGTAAGTTCTACACCAACAAACCAAAGAAATTAAAAAAATCCATTGGAAGATACGAGCGCTACGAAAGAAAATGGCGTCAGCGCAAAGAAAGCGCCTGGAATTTTATCGGTGGCAAAACCGGACGCTAAAGCAGATTATCAATCGCAAACAAGACGAGAGTTATAGAATTTACCAACCAATACCAACGAAAAAACCGGCACTTTGGCCGGTTCTGTCGTTGGTGCAGCATAGTTGACGCATTTCAAACGGCAGCGATGCTTGCTCAAGAGGATTATAAGCTAAAACATCTGGCTGAACAATTCCGACTTGCCGACAATTTGATATAAGCAAGCTCAGAGTTTCAAACGACTAGGCAGCAATGCCTATTTTTTATGCCTTTTATACTACTTGGCTAGTTGTACTCGCCTGAGCAGCTGAGCATTGAGTGCAACGATAACGGTAGATGCTGACATTAGAACCGCACCAAGTGCAGGAGCTAGTACGATACCAGCACTATAAAGCACACCTGCCGCTA
>JAGQMS010000015.1 GCA_020428535.1 Candidatus Saccharimonadota bacterium | reverse complement strand
TAATCCGACTTTCCAAAGATATTAGATTATTCCAACTTATTTTGGCGTTATACTAAGAATATGAAGATTCCAACTTTTTCACTACAAGACCAAAATGAAAATACAATAACCGATAAAGATTTATTGGGTTCATGGACGCTAATCTACTTTTACCCCAAAGACAATACCCCTGGTTGCACGGTAGAAGCTTGTAGCTTCCGCGACGGCCGAGAAATGCTTGAGCAAATGGGTCTGCGTGTAATTGGTATATCAAAAGACAGCGTCAAAAGCCACAAAAAATTTGTCGATAAGTTCAATTTGAACTTCACACTTTTGAGCGACGAATCTACAAAAGTAATCGAGGCTTTTGGTTCATGGAAGCTCAAGAAATTTATGGGCAGAGAGTACATGGGTATAAATAGAGATAGCTACCTAGTCAACCCTGAGGGTGAAATTGTAAAGAAATATGAAGGTGTTAATCCAAAAACACATATCAAAGAAATTGTTGAAGATTTTAAGGAATTATCTCGATGAGAACTCTGGGAATACCCGATAGTGGAAGAATATTCGCTGATATTGTGAGCCCAGAAGTAAGCCCGGGAGAAGGTGATAGATACGGCGTTATTCATGCATGGAGAACCGAGCCAGATTCTTATGATTTATCGCCTTTTAGCCAAAGTTACTTATGTTTAAGGGGCGTAGCACAAGACGGTACCAGGACTATACAAATACAGGTCCCGGAGGGGGCTCTACAGGGATTTCGTGAACGAGTAGCAGCTATGTACGTAGGTGCACTCTTATTTTTGGGTAGAACTAAGTAAATTAACCTAGTTTTTTATAGACCGTACCGGTTGCAATTAATATAACCAATCCAACAACAAAAGAGATCCATGGGTTGTTGTTGATTAAAGGTATATTCTCAAGCATTTTTTGCAGGCCATTGGTCGTAGTTATCAAGCCAAATGATGCGATGATAGCGAATCCAAGCGGAAACTTTTTTGCCGCCCTATCCCGATTGCTACTGAAATGCTTTTTTAGTTCATTAATTGGTTTTGAAGATTTCATTTAGCTGTCCCTTTTCATCATTACGGTGAAGGCTTCGGGTGGTAGATCTACCTTGCCGATGCGCTTCATTTTTTCTTTACCCTTCTTTTGCTTTTCAAGAAGCTTTTTGCGCCGCGTTACATCCCCGCCGTATAGCTTCGCTGTCACGTCTTTTCGATACCCAGAAATATCCTCTCTTGCAATAAATTTTCCACCAACTCCTGCCTGGAGAGCCACTTGGAAGTTTTGCCGAGGGATAACTTCTTTTAGTTTGGCAACCGTTTCTCTGCCCACACTTTGCGACTCACTTCTATGAACTATCACTGACAAAGGTTCGACCATATCGCCAGCAACATAGAAGTCTACCCGCACCAAATCCTCGGCGCGGTACCCTGAAAGATCATAGTTGAATGAACCATAGCCACTGGTCTGGCTTTTCAGTTTGTCGTAAAAATCTGTGAGCATATTTGCGAGTGGTGCCTCAAACGTTACAATCGCAAGTTGCTCATCAACAAAATTGATATTCTTTTGTAGACCTCTTGCTTGCACAATTAACTGAATTACCGCTCCAACATAATCTTTCGGGCAAACAACCTCACCACGAATCCATGGCTCACGAATCTCGGTAATCTTTGACTGCTCTGGCAGTTCTGAGGCGCTCTTAATATCCAATTCTTCGCCAGAATTGAGAGTAACCTTGTAGTCGGTAGATGGATTGCTAACTACTAATTCAAGATCGTATTCCCGCTCCAGTCGCTCTTTGACGATATCCATGTGAAGAAGCCCCAAAAAACCAATTCGAAAACCAAAACCAAGTACCGGTGAATTTTCTGGAGTATACACTAGCGCTGCATCGCTCAAACTGAGCCGATCAAGAGCATCTTTAAGATCTTGATACTCTTCGTTGCTCGAACCGAAAAAACCTGCATAAACGAATGGTTTTACTTCTTGATAGCCGGGCAGAGCCTGAATAGCTTTGTTTTTTACCAATGTGACCGTATCTCCAACGCGCGCCTCACTAGTAGATTTCAGGTTGGTCACGATATAGCCAATCTCACCAGAATTTATCCCTGCTAGCGGGCTCATCTCTGGGCTCAATGCTCCTACTTCTAGTGCGATACCGTTCGTACCCGATGCCATCATATGAATATGATCGTTCTTTTTGAGATTGCCATCAAAGCTTCTGACATACAAAATGACACCCCGGTATTCGTCATAAAAACTATCGAATATTAGTGCACGAAGTGGTTTGTCGCTTTCAATTTTTGGTTCTGGAACTGATTCGATAACGCGGTCGAGAACCGCCTCTACTCCCTCACCAGTTTTCGCTGAAATTCTCAAAACTTCTTCTGGTTTACAGCCTAGTAGTTCAACAACCTCCTTGGTAACTCGGTCTGGATCAGCTGCAGGCAAATCAATTTTATTAAGCACGGGAATGATCTTTAGGTCTGCACCGAGGGCTAGGTAGACATTGGCAAGTGTTTGCGCCTGAATTCCTTGTGATGCATCGACCACCAACAGCGCTCCTTCACAGGCTTGAAGACTGCGCGAAACTTCATAGCTAAAGTCTACGTGCCCCGGAGTATCGATCAGATTTAATTGATAGCCCCTATAGTTCATTCGAACCGGAGCAAGCTTAATGGTAATTCCCTTTTCGCGCTCTAGATCCATTTTGTCTAGCAACTGTGCCTTCATATTTCGCTTATCGACTGTACCAGTAATCTCCAATAGGCGATCAGCTAGTGTCGACTTGCCGTGATCTATGTGGGCAATAATGCAGAAATTTCTAATATTGGTCATGTCAGTAATTTTTCATTAAATCTTTAGTGGTCTAAGTGTGAGTTTCTTTAGTTTATCGACCACCGGTTTTACTTCGTCGAGACGCATCACCCAAGAAAAAAGAACATGTGAAAGTATGGTGATACCGCTAATAATTGATAGCTTAGCCGTCAAGGTTAACCCTCTATCATTAGAATCAAGGGGCAAGATGGCTACCATTAATGAAGCGACGATAATGGTAATTCCGGCAGTTGAAAGAATTTTTATAACTGCGCCAACAAAATTTCTTTCAAATAGTTTATGATCCCGAATCGACATTATCGTGAGCAATACCACTACCTCAAGAAACGCTACAATAGACTGAGTCATAGCCAAACCAACAACGCCATATGCACCAGGCTTTGAAAGGTTGTAAGCCAAAAATATATTTAACCCAATAGAAAATAACGAAACATACAGTGGGGTTCTGGTATCTTTCTGGGCATAAAACCACCTTGAAACAGCCGCATAAAGCGTCCTGAATAAGATGGCTACAACTAGATATTGCAACAGAGTCGCAATTTCGGCATTAGCTGTTTTAGCGATAATTCGCGCTAAATAGGCATGGCAAAAAAACGTCACAACTACAACTGGTAAAGATATCCAGAGCATTGCCCTGATGACCTGCAGGAATTCTTTTCTAAATAGATCAGGTCGGCCTTGTGCAATCCTTTCTGTAAACCTCGGGAAAGCAGCACTAGAAATTGCTATACCAATCAGTGAGATTGGAGCATTGTGTAGCAAAAGAGCGTTCTCGTAGTTACTAACAGCACCAATTCGACCTATCCTTTCCAGAGCTGAAGCGAATCTGGTTTCAAAAATACTATTAATATAATCGATACCTTGATCAATTGATCTGGCTGGCAATGCCTTCATGACACTTCGATAATCAGAATTCTTGGCATCAATCCCCCAAGTATATTTATAGTTAAGCCCGAGCATACCAAGAGCCGCCACTATTAATTGGAGCATAGCCCCGATCGCAACACCGACTGCTGGCGCAATTATATCTAGGTTATCTTTCAAAAGAACAATGCCCAGAATAATAGAAGCGTTGTAGACAAGTGGCGCTAATGCAAAGAAGAAGAACCTCCCCACTGTTTGCTGAGTTGATGTTAGAACTGTAGAAATAGAGAACAAGAACGGGTTAACAGCAATTATCCGCATGATCGATGCGCATAGATCTCTCTGCGCGCCTTCAAAATGATAGATTCCGACAATTTGCGGTGAAAATATTAACAAAACGAGTGAAAGCATAAATGACACTAGAGCGAGTGTGTTCAACGTGCTTGAAGTTAGCCTCCAAGCCGCAGCTTTGCCAGACTTTGTCAGCCGTTCTTTGAGCACAGGCATGAATGCGACCGTGAGTGCCCCGCTAGACAACGCAAAAAATATCAGGTCTGGGATCTTGAATGCGGCAAAATATGCACTTCTGCTCAAACTATTGAAATCCGAGTTGATCAGAGAAGTTCGTAGAAGCCCAAGCAAAATACTAGCGAGAGAAAAACTAGACAACAAAAACGCGGCCGAGCCGATGGACAGTCTCTTCTCGCTCTTTCCGAAAAACTTTGCCATGAATACTACGAATTATAGAGTATCATCTGATCAAAAACCATCTTAAAGTTGATTTAATACAGCGCTGCTTCTTTTGGCAGTTTTGATCCTTCAAGTATTTTCAAAACATCATCGGCTTCAACTGTTTCGCTTTTTAGCAAGGCGTCTTTGAGTTTTTCGAGGTAATCCCGATTAGCTTTGATAACCGCCCTAGCTCTGTTTGCAGCTTCAGCAATAAGTGATTCAACTTCATCATCAATCAATTTAGCAGTTTCATCTGAGTATTGTCTCTCATGCATCATTTTGTCAAAGACCATTCCGTCGTCTGTATGGAAGACTATGTTTCGTAGGCGTTTGCTACCCATACCTTGCTGAGTCACCATTTCTCTGGCAATCTCGGATGCCTTTTGTAAATCACTTCCGGCTCCGGTTGTCACTCGCTCGCTACCATAGATGATTTCTTCAGCAATTCGACCACCAAGAATTCTGGCTAACATATCCTTATATTCAATAATTGATGTGTAGACACGGTCTTCCGGAGGGATGAACCAAGTGACGCCACCAGTTCCACCACGGGGGATAATTGTTACTTTATGAACCATGTCACTATCAGGTAAAACATGGCCAACAATAGCATGACCACCCTCATGATACGCAGTCATCTCCTTGTCGGCATCACTCATAACCTTAGTCTTTCTCTCAGGACCTATGGCCACTTTTTCAAGAGCTTCAGTTACATCACTATTGTTAATTTCTTTGCGATTATTCCTTGCAGCAACAATTGCCGATTCATTGGCGATATTTGCAAGATCAGCACCCGAAGACCCTGCAGTTTTTGCAGCCAATGCATCTAGATCGACATCCTTTGCGACTGGCTTTTTCGAAAAATGCACCTTCAAAATTGCTTCTCGGTCTTTTCTGTCTGGGAGGCCGATAAAGACCCTGCGGTCGAATCGACCAGGTCTCAAAAGAGCTGGGTCAAGTACATCAGCTCGGTTTGTAGCAGCTAAAACAATCACGTTTTCGCCCTTTTCAAAACCATCCATCTCAACGAGAATTTGGTTTAGAGTTTGCTCTCGTTCGTCATGTCCTCCACCCATTCCAGAGCCTCGGCGACGTCCAACCGCGTCAATCTCATCCACAAAGATAATGCATGGAGCATTCTTCTTAGCTTTAGCGAATAGATCTCGAACTCTGCTTGCGCCCACTCCGACAAACATTTCTACAAATTCCGATCCGGAAATACTGAAGAAAGGCACATCAGCTTCGCCTGCAACTGCTTGCGCGAGCATCGTTTTACCAGTTCCCGGAGGACCAACCAATAGAACACCCTTTGGTATCTTGGCGCCTACTTCTTCAAACTTCTTTGGTGTTTTTAGAAACTCAACAACTTCCTGAAGGTCTTCTTTCGCCTCATTATTCCCTGCAACATCTTTGAAAACTACTTTATTTTTTTCGTTGCCATAAAGCCTAGCTCGGCTTTTGCCGAAGCTCATCGCCTGGTTTCCCTGGCCTTGGCTCGAGCGAACAATAAAGAAGAAGAACAAACCAAACAGAACTATTGGTAATCCGATGTTTATCAATAGGCTAACAAGCGTATCACTAGTATGTGATTCTTGTTTAATTTCTACACTGGTTTTCCCCTGCTCCAAACCTTGCTCATAAATTGACGACGAGGAATCTTTGTAAGCAACTTCGCTTGGTTTTGACTCACCTTTTTTTGTGACTTCAATTTTATTGCCTACGATTGTCAACTTTTCAATATCACCATTGTTTGCACTAGTTACGACATCACTCAAAATGGCGGGCTTAAGTGTATTAGGCGTTGCGTAGCTCAAATAAACAACGGCGATTAGCGAAATTGCGATAATTGCAAAGCCGATATTTTTTAGAATTTTTCTATTCTTGCTAGGTGGTTTCATCAGATCATTTTTCATAAGTTCTCCTTATTATACGCTAAGGGTTTTTAAGTTTTCACGATACACCAAACGAAGTGATCTTTTTGTTATCAAACCGACATGATTTTTATCAACGTCGATCTTAGTACCAGGCTTTGATGCTTTAAGTGACACAACTAGTCGTTCTATCAATTTGGAATCGATATCCTGCACCTTTGCTAGCCTCAAAAAAGCCGCCATAAACTCTCCGGCAAGAGTATGGTCTAGTTTCACAAACCACGACCTAGACAGCACCGCTTTACCCTTTAGGCGATATCTCAATAGAGTCATAATCTGGCTATCAATATACTGATTTGTCTCAGCTATCTTTTGTAGATGGTCTGAAAATTCTTCTTTTTTTTCACTCTCAACACTACTGAATGCGCGCCGAATTCTATTCCTTAGATACTTCATTTCAGAATTAGTCTCATCTTCGTTCCATTTGATGCCAAATTCTTTTGCGTAATCTAAAATCTGTTTCTTAGATAATTTCAGCAGTGGCCTAATCCGAAGATCGCTACTCTTTAATGATGAGAGTCCTTTTCTACCTGTTCCTCGTATGATATTTATTGCTGCAGTTTCTAAAACATCATCGCCATGATGTGCGGTGATAATTCCAATAGCGTGGTGTTTCTTCATTACCTTTTCCAAAAATTCATATCGTTTAGTTCTTGCCTGATTTTCACTGGCATCTTTCCCGAGGCTAAGGTCTGTGTACTCAAATTCAAAGCCATATTCTTTGGCTAGTTTTTCAACGAAAAGGCGATCTCTTTTGGAATTTTCTCGAATTCCATGATCGACATGCGCAACCACAATCTTAGTATTTTTTATGAGAGATGGTGGCAGGAGCTCAGATTTACTTTTCAGCATATGTAGTAACACACAGGAATCCACTCCGCCTGAAACAGCCACAACAAAACAATTATTTTTCTCTCCCATACAATATTCTATTTTAACTCATTACCCCTAGAAAACAGATGGGTTTTATGCTATATTTGCTTGGTCTCATAGCAAATGGTGCTAGGGCTACCAGGATGGTGCGGGGCGGCGTAGCTCAGTCGGTTAGAGCGTAGGACTCATAAGCCTAAGGTCACAAGTTCGATTCTTGTCGCCGCTACCAAAAAAATACCCCTTACTAATAAGTAGGGGTATTTTTTGACTGACCGCTTTCTATTTTTGAGACCCGTTGTAGAGGCTTAGCCAAATAGAGCGTCGAACACACTGATGAGCACACTTTCTGCAGGGAGGTGCTCATAGTCTATCTGCATAGACTATTCTCCTTTCCGTTCTTCCAAACAAATATCAAATGATAAGGGCTGGCGAACGATTTCGTTTTGTTTTTGTCATATTTATTTCTATGACAGTAATTACATAATAGCATAAGCTTTGTTTATTGTCAAGATTGTATGAATACTATTTGTTCAGCATCTATGAAAATAAACATAAACCTGATAACATTTTTATATATACATCATTGGGGTATGGGGGTGTCTTGGATACTTTTGCAACACAGTTAATAGGAAGTCTACCGCAGTACATGACCAAGGTTATGATCGTGGCTTTTGGTGTGCTCTTCCTTTTGCTGGCATTTGCCGCTCCGTTACACAAGCGCTATCACTTCACGAAGAAACATTTCTACACCACAATTACGGCAATAATTTTTTCGGTTACAGTAGCTTTAATCGTTGGCAACATTGTACTAATCACGAATAGCAGTCAAAACGGGCTATCTAGGAGATACGGCAGTATTTACGTTTCGGCATGCGGACAAAGTGTTGAAATATTGCCACAAAATAGGTACTCCGCTAGCGCCGGAAATGGTACATACACAATCAATACAGATGGAACAATGCAGTATCTTGGCTATATGCAACCCGGAACATACGATGCTTCACTCGGATCGTTTTTTAATGGTATCGGCGGTGCTCTGAGTGCTAACGTCGTAACACTCCCGCTCGGCGCAAAACAGCAACGCGAAATAGATTCATCATTGCAGTTGTCTCAGTTCGTAAAATCAAATATCCTTGGCGAATCATATCTAGAATTGCGCAGTGGTGAAGCCTGTACGCTTGCACCTTCAATGGTGAATATATACGTATACAGTTACACCGCTTCGTCTGACAGCTATGAGCGAGCCAAACTAACCCAACACCCTGAGAATTATGTCTTAAGTGATCAAACTTTTGCACACCGTGATTGTGTGGTAGTTTTCTTTGGAGAACCAAGAGAAGCTGGTGGAATTGATTGCCAAGGCTACCCTGGCGTAAATACATCGGCAAGCAAAGAGGTTAGCTTATGAACACTTTACTAGTAATTACTTCAATCGGCGCACTGATAGCATCATTGAACCCATGCACGCTGTCCGTCATGATAATGGCAATCAGCAGTCTTCTCGGAAAGAGTAAGCACCCTCGCCATACCGGTTCCTATGTTGGTCTTTTCTCTGTCGGGATCTTTCTGAGCTACACGATTATCGGCTTACTTTCTACATTAATCCTTGCAAATCTACCGGTTGGTTTGGTTGGCTACATTGGTATCCTTCTTGCCCTAATTCTAGTTATATTTGGCGTCTTCGAGATCAAAGATTACTTTTGGTACGGCAGAGGTTGGAGCTTTAAGCTCTCGGCAAGAACCGAATCAGTTATCCACGACTGGACCAAAAAGCATCACTCAAAACGTCGAGGTTTCTTGCTGGGGATATACACATCACTACGCTTAAGTCACTACACTCTAGTCATGATATTTGCCTACGCCGTTTTGTTTGTTCTTGCTTCTCCCTACTATCTTTCAATGCCAATAATATGGGCGCTATGGTACATTGCACCACTGGTTATTTTGTCTTTATTCGTGGCATCTGGGCTAAATGTTCACAGCTTCTTAGCCTGGAAAGAAGAAACCAAGCACATAATGAGATTATCTATTGGGCTACTATACGTCGCACTAGGCTGGACTATGCTTGTATACCTTGCGGGAGGACTTCACATTGCTTAATTTAGTTGTCAAAAGGAATGGCCAAGACCAGAAGTTCGATGCAAAAAAACTTTATGCTAGTGTCTATGCAAGCCTGATTGCGAGCAAAGTACGTCATAAAGAAGCTGAGTTAATTTCTGAAGAAGTTACAAAACTGACACGGCGGAGCATTGACAACAAAAGCCATGTTTCTTCACATTCACTTCGGATTGAGGCCGCCAAACATCTCCGCGACTACAACAATTTGGCCGCATACATATACATGCACCATCGAATCCTCTCATGAGTAAAAAACGGTCGACACTAAAATATTTTGATGTAATTTTGATCGGTGACGATCCCTTTTTGAACCTTTTAGACTCCATTTTGAAAACATACAAAGTAACTACTCACCGTTATTCAGGTCGAGAATTTAATTTCATTGACGGTACAAATGTCGCTATTGAGGGAACTCGCATGTCTGCTGACGGAATCGCAGTTTCGTTTCGAAATCCTCAGATCGAAAAGGTGAAGTCAAGACACACGGTTGTTTCAGGAAACGACACAAATTCTGTAGCCACAGCTCTGAGGCTCGTGAATAGTGGCGCCAAAGTCACACTAATGTCTTACGAAAGCTTAGTATTACCAAAATACGATATCTCCGTGCAAAAGATGATGACAAAACTGTTGGCCAAGCGAGCAGTTCGAGTTATCCATGGTGCCGAGATAATAAAAACTGATTACGATCAGTTGAATAAAATTACCAGGATTTTAGGTGAGTTTGAAGGGCGACCCATCAGGCTAAGCGCCGATTATTTCTACCAGCAAAAATCTGATGAAGTTGATGTGAGTGTCTTCAAAAAATGTAACGTAGCTGATGATATGGTAAGTATCTTCGATGATCGCGTAGCTTTGCTGAGCAAATCACATAAACTGACTATTGAAGAAAGCTTTAGGCTAGCAAGGTTCCTCGCAAAAAAAGGATCATGGAAGAAATCTGGTGCGAATAGATATTTTGAGCTTGACGATAATATTAGTTTCTTTAGCATAGGCATCAACGAGCAAGACTATGAGAGCACTCACCTGGGCTATCGGAGTTCTTTAGTAAAAGTAAATGTACCAGGTGACGGCTCATCAGCCTGGTTTATCAAGCTTCTAACCTCAAGAGATCGTCACATCATTGGTGCCCATGGAATCTTGCCATATCGCTATGAAAACCTTGATCTATTGATTAGCCTGGTTGAGCAACATGCCCATGTCGACAAACTCAAAGCTAGCTGTCTTATCTCCGACAAATTGAGCAAAGAATATATTGAGCTGATAAATAATCTATAAAACTATGGCCGTAAGGTGCCGGCAAAGACTTGCCATGCAAGCAGTGATTTTGCTACTAAGCTAAGGATGATATACGCCCTCTCACCATAAAGATAGTTCTTCCACTTCCCAACTTTTTTGTACTGAAGAACCATGTTCAGAGCAAAACTTGAGAAAAAGATAAATATAGATACAAATATCCAATAAACAAAGGTAGGTGCTTTACTGCCATTGTCTGCGCCCAGCCACATATAAAATGCCACAGCTACCCATGGCAGTGCGCCAGCAAGACAGCCGAGATTGTAACTTAGCCAGTTAGTCTTTTTGGTAGTCTGATTATGAACTTCCATGACAAGACCAAGTAGATTCATTATTGCGGTCAAACCGAAGATCATCACTAGCGACATTGCATCATAGATGCCTACCAACATAGCAATAGCGACCATCATGATGCTGGCAGAGGCTGAATATTCAAACCATCGTGCCTTATTAATCCCTTTGTCTAAGTTTGCATTGTATCGCTTATTGTAGACGGTTGCGATTAGCAGGTGTGCGCCAGCCGAAAGGAAGAAAAATACAGCTATCAGCTGTGGTAATGACAAATGAAAGAGTTCAGTTGTTGTGGACACTAGCTTCTGCGATGCTTCGTCAAGTTTAAGGTACGACCCCGTAACTGGCAGTGAGAAATCCTTGCTAAGTATTAGAACCGCGATACCCTGCGCTAAGTGCAAGACGGACATTAATAAATTGAATTTTCGTAAACCTGAAAGTGTAATCTTTTTGCTCATGCTTATTATTTTACAATATTTTTTAATATTTCACGCTCTAAATAGTTAAAAAACTGGATATTAGCTATAGCCTGTATACTTATTACTATGAACAAGAAAATAACATTAGTTGCTTTAGTGATATTACTTTGCATCGGCGGTAGTTTAGTGTTTCTGTTGACCAAGCCAAAGCAGACGGAGACAAAAGAACAGCAAATAGGTTTAAGCACTGAGGAAGTGCAAACCCCAACGATTCAAGAAAACCCAACTACTCAACCCGCCGCTACAAACGTACCAGGAAAATATGTTGATTATTCTAGCTCAGTGATCGCTGAAACTAGTGGTACTAAAATCTTATTTTTCCACGCGCCATGGTGCCCGCAGTGCCGTTCACTAGAGTCAGACATCAACTCTAAGGGGGTTCCCTCAGGTGTCACCATTATAAAAGTTGACTACGACAGCAACCAGGCCCTACGCCAGCAATACGGCGTAACGCTACAAACAACCATCGTGAAAATCGACGACAACGGAAACTTAGTTGATAAATTTGTTGCCTACGACGACCCAACTTTGCAAGCTATCAAGGACAGACTTCTGTAGTTTATGACTCTTTTGATAATATCTTTCTTCGCGGGCGTTTTAACAGTCGCTGCGCCGTGCATACTCCCACTCCTGCCTGTCATTATTGGCGGTTCATTAATTGGTGCTAAAGAACGTGAACAAAAATCACAATTTCTTCGGCCAATTGTAATTTCGGGTAGCCTAGCAATTTCGGTAGTAATCTTCACTCTGCTCTTGAAATCAACAACTGCCTTGCTGGGTGTGCCTCAATTTGTCTGGCAGATAGTTTCTGGCGGAATCATTATTGTCTTAGGAATAAATTTTCTATGGCCCGAAGTATGGAAAAAGCTTTCTGCAAAAACCTATATCGGTTCAAATCAACTGCTTGCGAAAGCATATAAAAAAGATGGTTTGGTCGGGAGTGTGTTAATTGGTTCAGCGCTCGGGCCAGTTTTTAGTAGCTGTAGCCCAACCTATGGTTTGATTGTTGCAACCATACTGCCGATTTCATTTGCCAAGGGGCTTATCTATCTTATTTTCTACGCTATTGGCCTCAGTGCTACATTGCTGCTAGTTGCATTCTTCGGCCAAACTGCTATTTCTAAGCTCAAGTGGCTTAGCAATCCTTCTGGGTGGTTTATCAAAACTGTGGGTGCGCTTTTTATAGTTGTTGGTATCTTTGTAACTTTCGGAATCGATAAGAAAGTTCAGGCCTATGTATTGAACCGTGGGTGGTACGACCCAATCAGCAATTTTGAGCAGCGGATTAGATTACAATGAATAAACTAGCCAAAGCTATTTTTTTGAATCTTTTATTTTTAATTTGACTAGTGATATTGTTGTGCGCTTTAGTGGCATCCAATAAATTATGGAGAGTCCCCGATCAATCTTTTCTATTGAACTTATGTAACAGCACTAGCGGATACTGAGCAGCATCTCTTTGATATCTTTATAAGTCTGCTTAGTAGCAAAGCTAGATTCTAAATCATCCGTAGCCTCTGCACTTATATTTGCACTGACCGTAACACTTTCCCCGTCTTCTGAGCTCAAATTTCTCCCAGCCACTTCTCGATCTGAGCAATAGTAATAGTTACCTGGTTTAAGAATTCTATTCTGTATGTTATTTATGACGTCGCCGTCCGAAACTGAATCACCAAAGCTCTCGACGTTCTGATCTAATACATAAATCCGTCTATCTGTCTTCCCATTCCACGAATAACTCCAGTCAACATACATCAATCCCCCATGGGCACTAATATAAGTAGCGTCATAAATCTTTAATGGGGTGGGGTTGCAAGCGCTAGATGCATTGTCCGTAACATTAGTGTACACATCGATAGTATCTAAATTCTCACTATTCGAAATGGCCCAATGCTTGTAAGTAACGTTTTCATCGGTAGGATAATAAGTAACATTCCACCCAGAGTTAATATTCATAGACAACCCAGTCCCTTCAAAGCTATAGTACTCATCAACTTTACTGGAGGAATTAAATTCAGGTCCAATCTTGCTTTCTGTGTCATTTTTGCGAAAATAAAGAAAAGCGATAATGCCGATAGACAACATTAAAACAATCACAATAATTAATATCAATAAGAAACCCCTATCTCTAGACCCTTTCACCGGTTTTCCCTTCATTTTCTCGATTATTTTGCCTTACTGTCGGATTATATCAAATACAATTAATTGTCATACTTACTTTGGGATATAAACTAACCCGCTTGATATATTTTGATTTTCTTTAGTAGCGGGACCAGGACGGAGCACTTCAATCCAGGCGCCCTCCGCCGATTGACGGATGGGGCCTGTGATTGAAGACCGAACCTGGGACTATCGCCAGCAAAGCTGTCGAGTCCCAGAACCGAGGCTTGGCCTTACCAAGAAAAAGACCCCTCTTTTGAGGGGTACTTTTCTTGGTAGCGGGACCAGGGCGTACGCACGATGTTAGACTAGCCTTTCAGGCTATTCCAACATCTACTAAATTTTGTGCAAATGAATACATTTGACAAAATTCGAACCTTTTAGGATCGATTCCTGTGGCATTCTGCCACCCAGAGAAAAAGCCCCATCTAAAGATGGGACTCTTTCTCTGGTAGCGGGACCAGGACTCGAACCTGGGACCTCTTGGTTATGAGCCAAGCGAGCTGCCACTGCTCCATCCCGCGTCACATTATTTGCTCTATTCTGGCTTTATATTTCTGGCATCATAACCAATCTTGGTTAGCCTGCGCTCAGCCGTGAAATATTTAACTTCTCTTAGGATGATTTCTCGGTGAGCTAGGATATTGGCTAACGGGCCAATATGATCTCAAGCGAGTTTACATATGCTCCATCCCGCGTCATGCAAATATATTTTTTAGAGCTTAGATATATTAACAGATTAGAATAAGGTGGTCAATAGATCACTGAAGCCGGCCATTGATGAACCTCAGCCACTTTTGGAAATTAGAGAGCGCTTCATCCTGCGTATCGGCCTGATCAACGGTTTGTGTCTCAAGATTTATGTCCTTGACATAAGACATCGCTACATCGTGAGGTACGATTACCAGTTTTTCGCCAGGAAGACCTTGGTTTAGTTGTTTTCTGGCGGCAATATCGAGATATGAATCACTTGTGTAGTAGGTGTTTTTTAGCCTTTGATTATCAAGTTCTGCTTGGGCAATATCGACTTTTTGCTGAGCTATATCTACCTGCCTTTGCAGATTGTAATTCTGCATGATCACTATCGAGGTATTTATCGTTACGGCGAGGATCACAACTGCAATAACAGCAGCAGCCAACAAATCGACTCTGGTTAAGTAACTTATTGCTGATTTTGATATGTTTACCAATCGTTCTTTCATTTCTTAAGACTAGAGTAACACATATAAAACTGATATAATCTATCCCTGTTAACCATTATGGGGGTGTAGCTCAGTGGTTAGAGCAGAGGACTCATAATCCTTTGGTCGTAGGTTCAAGTCCTACCACCCCCACCAACATTTGAATAATATGATACAAACTAAAAATCCCTCCAATACGGAGGGTTTTTAAATTTATGAAAACTATTTAGCTGCTTTTAGAGCATTGGTCAGCCACAACAGTTCATCAATCTGCGCCTTCACATCTCCATGAACAAAGCCTTCTTTTGGCACACCATTTTCGTCTAGCGCTCCCCAGATCTCATGTATACGTACCTGATCTCGAACATTCACAGCCCTTAGTTCCACCATTATCTGGATCAAGTGCTCAATTGCACGAGCTGCTCCTATCCCACCGTAGCCAACGTATGCAACTGCCTTATGAGCCCATTCAGCATTGAGATAGTCTATAAGATTTTTCAAACTTGCTGGAACGCCATGATTGTATTCGGCAGTTACAAAAACAAAGCCATCGGCAGAGCTGATCTTTTCTGCTAGCTTGTTTTGCAATTCGCTATATTGATGTTGCATGGGCGACAATGGCTCGTTGAATAGTGGGAGATCCCACTCAGCTAGGTCAAACAGCTCAAACTCAGCATCTACCCCAAGATTTTCAACTTGTGACATGTACCAATCGGCTACTTTTCGGCCAGTACGGCCTTGGCGAGTAGTGCCAACAATTACTAAAATTTTTGTCATTATTTTTTCCTTTATAAATTATAATCACTTAGTAACTATAGATTATATAGTGACTAGCTATATTTTGTAAAGTGATTTAATGATATAATTTTCCATAAGATGAAAACCGTTGACGCCAAACTAAACCAAACACCTGGGTGCATACAAGCTGCCCTTGAAATTATTGGCGACAAATGGACTGGCCTACTGCTCCGCGAGCTGACAGAGTGCCCAAAGACTTTTGGTGAACTTGAGGAAATTTTAATCGGTATTAGCCCCCGCACCCTGAGCCAAAGACTAACTAAGCTCGAAAACGAGAATATAACCAAAAAAACAATCTATTGCCAGCATCCACCACGCTATAGGTACTCTTTGACCGAGAAAGGCTCCGATCTGAAGTCCGTTCTCAGCTCAATGGCAAAATGGGGCGCCAAATATTCCTGATCTTTGCTAGATGTTTACTATTCGGTTCTTGGCTTATACACTTTATTCATAAAGAATTAAGGGAAAGTCATGCAGCCAGAGAATCAAGATAACCAAAGCCAGCCAGTCGAAGCGCCAGCACCAGAAAACACACCTACTCCGCAACAAGTTCCAGTACAAGTTCAGCAACCGGTCGATCAGAATCCCCAAACCCAAGCTCAACCTAGCCAAACTACCCCGCAGGCAGATCCGGGCCAAGGCTTTGGCATCGCTTCACTCGTCACCAGCGTGCTTGGTATGGGGTTATTGGGTGTTATTTTTGGGATTATAGGCCTAAATAAATCTAAAAAAGCTGGGCATTCAAATGTTATGGCCCTAATTGGGACTGTTTGGGGTGGTTTAGTAACATTAGCGGCGATCCCCATAATAATCGGCCTGATACTCGCCAACTTTAGCGGTGCACTAGATATCGCAAAAGACACAGAGAGTGTAAATGATATTAATGGTGTACATTCACAGTTAGAAATTTATTACAATCAGAACAATAATTACCCACTAGAAATTTCATCCGAAACCTTAAAAGGTGTTGACCCAGAATACCTTCTAGACAGTAACGACAAACCTTTTAAAGTTTTTACTACTGCCAAGAGCGAGACCGAGGCTGAATCCACTTCAACTCCGACATCCAAACAAAGATATCAATATATAGGCTATAAGTGTAACGATGTTGGGTGCGAAGGATATATTCTGAGAAGCTACATCGGAAAACCAACAGCTGCTAGACCAAACCCATACACAAAGTACGGCCTAAGCAACTACTGAATTCAGCAAACTAACTAGCTCTTCAGCGGTTTGGGTCTGCATAATTTTTTCTCTAAGATCTGAGGCTTGATCAAAGCCGTGAATATATGTTTTGCAAAATTTCTTCAGCGTCTGGTAGGAACGCTCACCATTGACGTATGTTTCTTGAAATCTGTTTAGGTGTTTAAGAAAAAGCTCGGCTTTTTGACTTGGAGGCATAGACTCCCATGGAGAGTTTTCTGAAAAACAGAATGGGTCTTTGAAAATTCCTCGGCCGATCATCACCCCATCGGCTCCAGTATTTTTAGCAACTTCAAGACCCTGAGCCCTGGTTTCAATATCACCGTTTATGACTAATTTAGTATTTGGTGAGATCTTATCACGCAATTTCACAATCTCTTTCATAACTTCCCAGTGCGCAGGCACACTACTCATTTCTTTTCGAGTGCGCATATGAACGGTTAGCATATCAATTTTTTGCTCTAGCAAAAACTCGTGCCAAGAAAGGTCAATTTCGTTCCAGCCTAGGCGAGTCTTTACGCTAACTGGGATTTTGCCGTCAACACCTTTCTGTACAGCTTTTATGAGCACCGAAGCAAGATCACGGTCATTGATTAGAGCTGAGCAACAGCCATTCTTGACCTCGTTCTTTTGCGGGCAACCCATGTTCAGATCCACACCGTCAAAACCCATTTCAAC
>JAGQMS010000014.1 GCA_020428535.1 Candidatus Saccharimonadota bacterium | reverse complement strand
CATCTAATGTGCAATTTATATCGACCTCAACATACGCAGGCTTAAAACTGTCGCCTAGTTTAATCGCTTCAAGAGAATTTGCAGGTGCGAGGTGCGCCGCGCCGCGATGGGAGATTAATGGCATGAGAGTAAGTATACATATTAAATATTGACATAAACAGTACCCGCTAACGGATGCTTTTAAACTTTGCCTAAAAACGCTAGAATATAAGAAGAGAAAATGGAGAAAGATAAAATGGGATACCCGTTTAATAAACTTGGCTTTGGAAAAATGAACGAATATGTAACTACCGTTATAGAAATTGGTAAAGGTTCGAGTATGAAAATTGAATGGCGAAGGCAGGAAGAATTCTTTGCTCTTGACCGCGTTGAGCCACAAATTTTTGCAAAGCCTTGTAATTACGGATTTATTCCTCAGACCCTTGATGAAGATGGTGATGAGTTAGATACCCTGGTAGTTACTGCCGAAGCTATACCTATGGGAACAGTAATTGAAGAAACTAGGGTTATTGGTGTTCTGAATTTTGAGGATGATGGAGAGATGGATCATAAAGTTATTTGCGTACCGGCCGATGATCGACATTACGGCAAAATAATGTCTCACGAAGAGCTAGGTGATTCATGGCACAGACAAGTTGAGCACCACTTTACGCACTATAAAGACCTCAAGAAACCTGGCTCAACAAAAGTACTAGGTTTTGGTAGCGCAGAAGAGGCTTGGAAAATCATTGCAGAATGCTCCGACCGTGCCCAAACCCAAAAATGGTGGTAGCAGATGATATGGGAAACAAAATACGTAGGTAATATATGGCGGGTTCAACAAGGAAACCATGATAGTGGTAAGGTTTTCGAAAAAGCCGTACGCGCCCCAGGGTCGCGTTTAATCATAGTAAAAGATGGAAAAATACTTTTGAGTCGCGAAAAGCGTAGAGAGTTGGGCGGTAAGGTAGATTTCAGACTCCCCGGTGGAAAAGTCTTTGACACTAATGAAGAATATGTGAAGTATCTAGAATCGGGGTTAGACATTACTCAAGCTTCCAGAACTTCAATTGCGAAAGAAGGTCTTGAAGAGGTTGGCCTAAATATAGTTGCAGATTCTCTGA
This sequence comes from Candidatus Saccharimonadota bacterium, assembly GCA_020428535.1. Taxonomy (GTDB): domain Bacteria; phylum Patescibacteriota; class Saccharimonadia; order Saccharimonadales; family JAGQMS01; genus JAGQMS01. Next base: position 19,448 of record JAGQMS010000014.1, on the reverse strand, counting down.
CTTTAATTGGAGTGGATGTGCTTGGATCAACTTGTGAATGGGATTTGTATTATTGGTTTTGTGAAGATTTTACGGAAGATGCCGATGGTGCTCAGCATCATGAAACTGAAGCCGATGAGATTGAAGGTTCAGTTTGGGTTAGTTTTGATGAGGCCAAGAAAATTGCGCTTGATCCCGAGCAATTTTCAGAGAGTCGTTCAGCAAGAATGCTATTGAGTTATATTGCGAATCCACATGCTAACTAAAAGGTATGCTTTTTGTTTCGTTTTTAATAAAGACGGGAAAGTCTTGGTATTGAAGAGGGCAGATTTTATGCGTAAAAGACCTAGCGAATGGGACTTGCCCGGCGGTACTGTTGAACCTGGAGAATCTGAAGCCGAAGGTGTTGTCAGGGAGGTTTCAGAAGAAGCCGGTATTAGGATTTCGAATCCTGAAATGATTTTGAGCAAAGGTGGCCACTGGAAAGGTGAAGATCACCATTTCACATATTTTCGTACTGATTTCGATGGCTCAGAGATTAGACTGAGCGAGGAACACACAGATTTTGAATGGCATCATCCGCTAGTCGCAGCTGCGATGGTCGCTTTCACTCCACACCGTCTTGCATTTGGTTCACTACCAATAAAATAAACATTAACGTACAAATGTACGAATTTGTATAATAATAATTTTTTCTGGATGAAATCTAGTCTTAGCGTATAATAGTTTTTGAAGCATAAGCATCAAATAATTATGGGGGTGAGATAGATGAAAACAAAAGTTGCTATAAATGGTTTTGGGCGTATCGGACGAAATGCATTTAAAATTGCGTATGAGCGTAGCGATGTCGAAGTAGTGGCAATTAATGACCTTACAGACACAAAAACATTAGCTCATCTTCTGAAATATGACACAAGCTATGGTGCATATCAACACGAAGTAAGCCACGATGATCAGAACATTATAATCGATGGCAACCCAATCAGAATTTATGCAGAAAAAGATCCGACAGCCCTACCATGGGGTGATTTAGGTGTAGATGTTGTTATAGAATCAACTGGCCGATTTACCACTGGCGAAGCGGCTTCGGCACATGTAACTGCTGGAGCTAAGAAGGTTGTAATTTCTGCTCCTGCAAAAGGAGATGACGTTAAGACGATTGTTATCGGTGTAAATGAAGATAAGATTACCGAAGCTGGCGCTGTTTTGAGCAATGCTAGCTGCACTACTAATAGCGTTGCGGCAGTTATGGATATCATGGAGCGTGAATTCGGGGTTGAGAAGGCGATGCTGACCACCGTTCATAGCTACACTGCTAGCCAAGTCATTCAAGATGCTCCTGCTAAAGATTTGCGAGAGGGAAGAGCTGCCGCCGAAAATATTGTACCGACTACCACTGGTGCGGCAATTGCCGTAACTCAGACAGTAGAATCTCTGAAAGGCAAATTTGATGGATTGAGTGTTAGGGTACCAACGCCTGTTGTCTCACTGAGCGACGTTACCATGGTGCTTAAGCGCGATACAACCAAAGAAGAGATTAATGAAGTTCTAACCAAAGCCTCGAAAGAGCCATACTACCAAGGTATAGTTGCAGTTTCTGATGTGCCACTAGTAAGCAAAGACTACGTAGGTAACAGCCACTCAGGCATTGTTGATTTGCTTTTAACAAATGTTGTCGCTGGAAATTTAGTAAAAGTAGTCGTTTGGTATGACAATGAATGGGGTTATTCAAATCGACTAGTTGAGTTAGTGGCAGATGTTGGTAGAGCATTGGCCGGGACATCGGATCAACCAGTCGAAGAACTTGCTCATGTTGATACTTTGACGGCATCTTAATTAAGAAAGACTCCAGTATGAAAATCGCGCTCAGTACAGACCATGCCGGTTTTGAGAGGCTAAAGAAGCTAAAGAGGGGCCTCGAACTTGCAGGCTATGCCACGCATGATTTTGGACCGGCTCAGTTTGATCTCAACGATGACTACCCTGATTATGTAAAACCAGCATGTGAAGCAATTCTTGCGGGTGGTTGCGAAGTTGGAATAATATTTGGGGGTAGTGGCCAAGGCGAAGCAATGGCCGCAAACAGATTCAATGGTATTCGTTGTACTGTTTGGTACGGGCCAAGTGTCCCAATTGAAGCGGTAAATGCAGAGGGTATGCTCAGCAATGACCCATATGAAATACTTAAACTTTCCAAAGAACACAATAACGCGAATATGCTAAGTATCGCAGGTAGGTTTGTTAGCGATGATGAGACACTAAAGGTGGCGATAATGTGGCTAAACCACAAATTTAAAACCGAAGAAAGGCACCAGCGACGGATAGAAAAGCTGGATAGACTAAGTTAAATATGATTAAGCGAAAAAATAATTGGCAAGCTTGGTACCTTTTGTCGGCATTAGCTGTTGCAGTTTTAGTTGTGCTGATCGGCTCGCTCAGACATCCACAGTGCTTAGAGAATAAACAACATTATGCCGGTTGTGTGTTAGGGACTTTCAGCCTGGGGATCCCAATTATAATAGCCATTTTCGTAATGTTGGCATTTGTCGGATTACTGGCCGGCTATCTTCTCCAAAGGAAAAATAAGTGAGTATAGTCGTCCCGACGATCACGGCGTATGATTTGCACGATTATCGTAAGCAAATGGAACAAGTAATGCATTTTGCTAAACGAATTCATATTGACTTGATGGATGGTATTTTTGCACCAACTGTTTCGCCAGATATTGATAAACTCTGGCTACCCCCAGGAGTTATATGTGATATACATATCATGTTTCAACACCCCCATAAACAGATTAAAAAACTTTTAGAGTTATCTCCAAACATGATTATCGTTCAAGCTGAGGCAAACGCTGAGTCAATAAAAATCACTGTTGAGGGCTTGAAGAAAACAAAGGTAAAAGCTGGTGTGGCATTGCTTGCTGATTCGTTGGTATCTTCGAACAGAGCTTTAATCAAGCGGGCTGATCACACCCTTATTTTTAGCGGCAAGCTGGGCTACCATGGAGGTTCGGCAAATTTAGATTTACTAGAAAAAGTAAAACAAATCAAAGATATAAACCCTAAAGCAGAGATCGGTTGGGATGGCGGAATCAACGCCGAAAATATTCGTCAATTATCTGAAGGCGGTATCGATGTGTTGAATGTAGGAGGTGCAATTCAAAAAACAGATGATCCTGAAGAATCTTATCGTAGTTTATGCGGTTTGCTAGTAAAACATTAACAGAGGTGCTATCATAAAGCTAACGGTTAAAAGAAAATGAGTTATACGATAAACGAGCTAGAGTTGAAAGCAGCTGATATTCGAGCGAGTATCATCAAGAGTCTTGAAGAGGCTGGCAGTGGGCATTCGGCAGGACCACTAGGGCTCGCAGATATTTTTACTGCTCTGTATTTCGATGTTTTGAAGCACGATCCAAAAAACCCTGACTGGGACCAGCGAGATATTTTGATCTTAAGCAATGGCCACTGCGTACCTGTTAGATATGCAGCCATGGCACATGCGGGGTACTTTGACGTCGATGAACTTATGACTCTTAGAAGGTTTGGTAGTCGTTTGCAGGGTCACCCAGAGAGGTTAAAGCTTCCAGGCATGGAGTCAACCTCCGGGCCATTAGGGTGCGGACTAAGCCAGTCATGCGGAATCGCATTGAGCTTTAGGATGAATAATGAAAATCATAGATTTGTATATTGTGTGATGGGCGACGGTGAGCTTGATGAAGGCAATGTTTGGGAGGCAGCGATGCTAGCTGGCAAAGAAAAACTTCATAATATCATTGCAATTATTGACAGAAATAATATCCAAATTGATGGCCCGACAGAAACTGTTATGCCACTAGAAGATCTTCAGGCGAAGTGGGAGGCATTCGGCTGGCACGTGCTTTCTATTGACGGAAATAATATCGAGGCTGTGATAGACGCTTGTGCTATGGCCAAAGCCATTGTTGAAAAACCGGTAATGATTATTGCTCACACAATACCCGGTAAAGGTGTAGATTTTATGGAATATGATTTTCATTGGCACGGTATGCCGCCAAATCACGAGCAAGCAAAAATAGCGCTTCATGATATTAGAACTTTGAAGGGTAAGATACGGAGCGAACACCAATAATGGGCTACGGAATACCTACAGTTGCAGATGAAATTGGTGTATCAGCAACAGCTGATATCATCGAAGCTAGGCTACCGATAGCCGAATATATGTTAAAAACCGCTGGCTCCATGGTCGTTGATACATTTCATCACACTCAGAGAAGTATGGACTACCTCAAAGAGGTCATCAAAGCTATTGAGGCTTTATACATCAAGAATATTCTTCAGTCTTTTCCGGAAGATGGTATTTTGGCATCTGGAGGGATCAGCCACATGGAGAGCAGAAATAGTATTGAATGGGCTGTAGATCCAATTGATGGAATTCACAACTTCATTCGTGGGATCCCCGAGATAGGGCTCCAGCTAGCAATTAGAAGCCAAAAAGAACTTCTTTATGCCTCGATGTATCAGCCGTTCAATCAAGAGCAGTCGACTGCCACAAGGGGTTTGGGCGCCGTATATCATGATTATCGTACTGGGCAAGAGCTCAACTTGAGTGTCTCAAGAAGAGGGCTGGAAGAGGCCTTGGTTATTTATGATGGTTCACTAGGAACTTCTGACGCGGGTGAGTTGCTTGACGTGTTAAGCAAGATAGGTGACAAAGTCGGTGGTACTCGTGTTTTTGGAGTTGCGATGCAAGACTTCTCAATGATTGCTAGCGGGCGAGCAGAGGCTTTTGTGACCACTGTAGCACATCCAGAGGATGTTGCGCCCGGTATTTTGTTGGTACGTGAAGCTGGTGGAAGGGTGACTGACCTTCAAGGCAAGGAAGTCGACATTACATCCAAGAGCCTCCTTGTGAGCAACGGTCTTGTCCATGACCAGATTCTTGAACTTTTGAATGGAGGTGGCGCATGAGTTTCCCGCTTGTAGATTTGAATGCGGAAATGGCAAGTGAACCAATTCGAAAAGGTTTTGGTAGGGGGCTAAAAGTGGCCGGCGAACAGAACCAAAATGTTGTCGCATTGTGTGCTGATCTAACTGAGTCAACTCAGATGCATTTATTTAGAGAGGCCTTCCCAGAGCGCTTTGTCGAGATAGGGATCGCTGAACAGAATTTGGTGACTGTTGCTTCTGGATTGGCGTCTCAAGGTAAGATCCCTTTTTGTTCTAGCTACGCTGCCTTTAGCCCCGGGCGGAACTGGGAACAGATTCGAACCACAATTTGTCTAAATGAACAGCCAGTCAAGATTATTGGATCTCATGCTGGTCTTTCGGTTGGCCCAGATGGTGCAACGCACCAAATGCTTGAAGATCTAGCACTGATGCGAGTTTTACCAAATATGGTTGTATTGGCGCCATGTGATTCATTGGAAGCTGAACGTGCTACTCTGGCACTTGCTGTTGACCCAAGACCGGGTTATATGCGCTTAGCAAGAGAAGCATCACCGATTATCACTACGATAGATTCACCTTTTGAAATCGGTGTTGGATATGTTCTTAGTGAAGGTCATGATGTTACAATTGTGGCAACCGGAACAATGACCTACCACGCGCTGCGAGCCGCTGAAGAGCTGTACAAAGAAGGTATTAGCGCTGAAGTCCTACATTACCCAACAATCAAGCCGTTCGACAGAGATACATTGATATATAGCGTTAGAAAAACTGGCTGTGTTGTTAGTTGTGAGGAGGCACAAATTAACGGAGGTTTGGGTGGTATAGTTGCTGAAACTATCTCAGAAGAGACCCCCGTTCCACTTGTGCGTATTGGAGTTCGGGATCAATTCGGCCAAAGTGGAACACCTGACCAACTATTTGAGCATTACGGTATTACATCAAAACACATCGCGCTTGCAGCACATTCTGCAATTGAAAAGAAAAGAGTCAATTTATGATGTCATTAGAAGAAATTAAGGCGAGCTGCGCTAGTGCCCGTCAAGCTGTCCAGCGTGCTAAGGAGCAAAAATTTGCTTTGGGAGCGTTTAATATTGATAACCAAGAAACACTAATCGCTATTTCAAGAGCGTTGCAAAAAAATAATGCTCCAGCACTTGTTGAGATTTCAGATGGTGAAGTTAAGGCCATGGGGCTTGCTAATGTACGAGATATGGTAACAAATTATCGTCGTGAGTTTGGTATAGAGCTTTATCTCAATCTTGATCATTCGCCAACTGTAGAAGATGCGAAAGCGGCTATTGATGCAGGTTATGAATTTATTCACATTGATGTATCTCAACATGATCATGAGGCAACTGATGAACAGATAGTGGCTGCGACCAGAGAAGTAGTTGAGTATGCCAAAAGAACAGGGGCAATTGTTGAGAGCGAAGCTCACTATTTTGCCGGAAGTTCAAGTTTGCACACCGAAGCTATCGATTATGAAGAAGTTCGAAAAACCTTCTCGACTCCAGAAGGGGTAAAAGCTTTTGTTGATGCTACCGGAGTCGACACCTATGCTGTAGCGATCGGGAATCTGCACGGCAAATACCCGGTTCCAAAAGTTCTTGATATTGAGCTATTGAAACGGATCAGAGCGGTAGTTGACTGTAATTTGAGTTTGCATGGTGGCTCGGGAACCCCCGGGCATTATTTTGAAGAAGCGATCAAAGTGGGCGTCCAGAAAATTAACGTCAATAGTGATATGCGAATTGCATACAGAGCGGCTCTTGAGAAAATTTTGCGAGAGCATCCCGATGAAGTCGCGTTAATTAAGATCAATCAAGAAGTTTATGATGCCGTTCAGGCGGTAGTTGAAGAAAAACTTACTCATTACAACTCTATCGGTAAGGCCCTAATTTAGGGCGGTAAGCATATTTCGGAAGGCTTCTTGGAACTTTTCGACTCCTTCTTTTTCTAGCTTGGCTGAAACTTCTACCATATTTATTCCATTGGCTTGAAGTAAGGCAAGCTGGTCATGAGCTTCTTCAATATCAGCGCTTGAAATGCTTTGTGCCTCTTCAAACTTAGCGTGATCTAAAATTGCATCTATAGTCGCATCTGGGAGGGTGTTGACAGAATTTTTGGTCAGCAAGCCCTCGACATACTTTAGGTCAGGGTAGAGTGGGTTCTTGGTGCTAGTTGAGGCCCAAAGAACACGTTGGGCTTTTGCGCCGCGTTTTTCAAGCGCCGACCAACGTTCTGCATATGGCGAGAATGATTCGAGAAATATTCCATAGGCTGCTTTTGCTTGGGCAACAGCCGCTAAGCCGCTGAGGCGAGGATCTTTGACGCGTTCATCTACCTCGGTGTCGACGCGACTGACGAAAAAGGAGGCAACTGATCGGACTAGGCTAGGATCCTCGAGCTTTTCGACGCCACTGACGAAGGCATTGATGACCTGGAGATATCTATGAAGGCTGAAGATCAAGGTGACGTTAACATTTATTCCTGATGCCAGAACTTCTGTAATCGCAGGCAAGCAGGCTTCAGTGGCTGGAATTTTGATCATTAAGTTTGGTCTGTCGACTCTTGCCCATAAGTCTTTGGCTTGGGTGACAGTTTTACCGGCGTCAAATGCAAGTTCGGGAGTGACTTCGAGTGAAACATAGCCATCGTCGTGTCCCGAGGCTTCAAAAACAGGCTTTAACAAATCGCAGGCACTTTGGATGTCTTCAACAGCCAATTGCCAGTAGGCCTCTTCTTTTGACTTCCCTTGGGATAATAACACCTCTAGAGGTTCTTTATAGTCGCCACTAGCGAAAGCTTTCTCAAAGATACTCGGATTAGAAGTAAGCCCTCGTACACCTTGATCTATATAACTTTGTAATTTTCCGGTGGTAATTAGCTCGCGCGAAAGGTTATCTAACCATGGGCTGACTTCAAATTTGTCGTAGAGTACATGCAAATTGCTCATGCTAATAGTATATAGCCGTTAGTCACTTGGCGCTAGGCACGAGGGGGGATTTATTTTAATTCACTTTTCAATGTTACAGCGTAATTCTTATGCTATACTGTTTGTCAGATACGAAAAATGAAATAGTGGAGGTGGGATGAGTTCCAAGCAACTTGACGTACTAGTCGTAGGCGATGTGCTAACAGACACATTTATCAAACTAATAGATGAAAACGCTTGGGTGACAGAAGGTGAGAACAACCCAGTTTTGTCGATGCCATTCGGAATGAAAGTTCCTTTTGAGCATGCTGAGACAGTTTACGGTGTTGGAAATTCTTCGAATGCAGCGGCTTCATTAACTATTTTAGGCCATGCAACGGGTCTTGTCGCAAATATCGGCTCGGATGATGGTGGGAAGGATATTCTCAAGGCTTATCATGATCGAGGTATAGACACACGATTTGTACATGTAAACCACGGGAAGAAAACTAATCATCACTATGTACTTTGGTACAAAGACGACCGCACAATCCTGATAAATCATGAGCATTACGAATATCAATGGCCAAGATTTAAATCGCATGATATCCCAAAATGGATGTATCTGACATCAATTGTCGCCAATACGCTTGAATATCATGATGAGATTGCAGATTTTCTTGAAGAAAATCCTGGGGTGAAATTATTATTCCAACCTGGCACATTCCAGATGAGCACTGGCGTAGAGAGATTGAAGCGTATTTACAAACGAACGGAAGTCGTAGTTTTAAATCGTGAAGAAGCTGTAATAGTAACAGGCGGCGATCACGGTAATATGCATGAATTACTTGATAAGATGCACGCTTTTGGTCCAAAAATAGTTTGTATAAGTGATGGTCCAAATGGAGCATATTTCTCTGATGGAAATACGCGCTTTAAGATGCCCCTATACCCTGATCCCGCGCCGCCTGTTGAAAGAACTGGTGCCGGTGATGCCTTCGCTTCAACTTTACTTGCAGGTTTGCTACACGGTCTTACTTTAGAAGACGCAGCAAAATGGGCCCCTATAAATTCAATGAACGTAGTTCAACACGTAGGTGCCCAAGAGGGATTGCTAAAAGTAGAACAGCTAATGACATATTTAAGAAACGCACCAGACTGGTACAAAACAGAACAATTCTAGGAATGTCTAAATTAATAAGACAACTTTTAAACGAATCAGACCCACGATTTTCACATTCGTTGGCAAGATTAGAGTATTCAGCTGGGAACCCCGGTATTGATGTTGAATTAACTGCTGAAATACTCTCTGTTGCAAACGCCAAACATAAAGAACTGGGCTTAGACCCAAAAGATACTACAGGGCAAGAACTATACTCTGCACTATCCAACAAGCTACTTGAGTCCGAAGAGTGTCTCGTAGCATACTTAAAGCACCCTGCATCATCAGATCAAGCGGGAACAGCAATCGCAGATTTATGTAGAGAAATTATAGGGAAACAAGATGCCTGGACTATAAAAAATACTGCCATAAAGAAAATTCTTAAAGATAATCCTCCCAAGAAAGTTATGAAATTATTTCACTTTCACTCGGTGGATTCATTAGTTAAAAGAATGGATATAGCCGAAGTAATCTTAGCTGCGAGAGTAGTTGAATCTAAGACTTGGTGGTCAAAGACTAAGAGGCATTACTTGAGTTTAAGTACCCAAGATTTTGAGAAAACCCCCATAAAAATTATCGCACCGACGGATGTTCGTTGGATAAGTATCATCGAGCAATGGGATAAAGTTAAGCATGAAAGAGTAATTGGGTCTAAGGAAGTTGGTTCATTAATATTTAGTGTCGTTCCAGGCCGGGGAGGCTATATTTCTACATTGTTATCTGTGCTAAGAGTAGCCAATGAATTAGCGGTCCACGGTTCATACCTAAAACTCCACTACGTAAACCCTTCTATAGGGAATGTTCTAGTACATACTGTAGATGACGGAGAAATGTTGCGTGGTTCTGTTAGCGGTGCTGTCTTTCACTGGCGTGATGTTCATAGATATTTTGGGTTGCTAAACACTGAGGGCGATGCTAGTTTTGTGCATTTAGATAGTCATGATCTAAGATGGCTAATGATCGAAACATCTCTTAGTCTCAGAATCCCTGAAATGGCATTTTGGATTGGCACTGATATAGTAGGTGTTAGTTTTGGTGATGGTAGGTTGATATCTATGAATTTATTAGACTTAGCCTATAGTGCAAAACTCAATAAAAGCTACACAAAGATGTCAGTATCGTATCTGCAAATGTCCCTCCGTAGTGAACTAATGGCTAGGTACGTTAAATTTCCTGCATCGAGGGCCTTAGTGCTTAAACAATTTGACATAAGCGATAATATTTTAGAAGATTGGTAAGATATATGAACGAACAAAAATATAAATATTCAATTTGTGTATCTGGGGCGGCTGGCGGAGAATCTGTTGAGCAATCAAAAGATCTTGCTAAGAGGCTTGGCATAGCTATTGCCAAACGAGGTCATATTACACTTACGGGCGGTACAGTCGGGCTACCCTATTATGCTGCTATGGGCGCTAAAGAAACTGGCGGGATGAGTATTGGCTTCAGTCCGGCAGCAACAATTAGAGAGCATCTTCGCAAGTATCGCTTGCCATGCAATTATTTTGATTATGTATTTTATACAGGAGCACATTATATGGGTCGTGACCTTACGATGATCAGCTCCTCAGATGCAGTAATCACAGTCGGTGGGCGGATGGGCACGTTAAATGAATTTATAGTAGCCATTGAGCAGAGGAAACCAGTTGGTGTATTGATAGAGAGTGGCGGTTCCTCAGATGTAATATCTGAACTTCTTGAAATACTTCAGCCACAATTCAAACACCTCGTAATATTTGAAAGTAACCCTGAATATTTAGTAGAAAAAATGGTTGATCTGCTTGAAAAGGAATATGCTGACATCAAGAAAGATTTGACAGTATGTTTTGACTGGGTGGAGGAGCCGAAATCTGTGCATAAAGGTTAATTATTTTCATTGACCATCATAAAATGCTTGTGATATATTTAATTCAACCTGCGAGAACAAAAATCTAAAAAACATTTAAAACCAAAAAGGTTTAAAAAACATGATACAAACAGATTCAAGACACTTAGTTACTAGTGCTATTATTGTGGCGTTTTCGTTTTTGGGCATTATCTCAATGCTCGTTACACGATAGTTTTAGAATTTGAGGTACAATAATCGGATGGCCTCATTGCTTAAATTAGTTTCAAATTACCAGCCGTCTGGCGATCAGCCTACGGCTATTGAAGCTTTGGTAAAAGGCGTTGATGCAGGCAAGCGCGAGCAAGTCCTACTTGGCGCTACCGGAACAGGTAAAACTTTTACCATGGCCAATATCATCGAGAAGACTCAGAAGCCTACATTGATACTAGCGCACAATAAAACCCTCGCAGCTCAGCTATACAACGAATTTAAAGAATTCTTTCCAGAAAACGCGGTACATTATTTTGTCAGCTATTTTGACTATTATCAACCTGAAGCATATATCCCCAGAAGTGATGTCTTCATCGAAAAAGACTCTCAAATAAATGAAGAGATCGACAGGCTTCGGCATGCTGCGACAGACTCACTTTTGAGCCGTAGAGATGTGATTATCGTGGCTAGTGTCAGTTGTATTTATGGTATTGGCTCTGTCGAAGATTATGGAAATTTGTCAATCAATGTCCAAGTGGGTGAACGGAGAGTTCGAGATAAATTTATCCGCCAATTAACGGATATTCAATATCAACGCAATGATATTGATTTTCATCGTTCAACTTTTCGTGTTCGAGGTGAAGTAATAGATATTCTTCCAGCAAGTGAACAGTCTGCATATCGTATTGAGTTTTTTGGGGACGAAGTCGAAAAAATAACCAAGATTAATCATCTGACAGGTGAAGTGGAAGCAAAGCTTCAGGAGTACCGAATTTTCCCGGGGAGCCATTATGTGACACCTCATGACAAGCTCAAGTTGGCGCTAGGGAAGATCCAGAATGAACTTGATTTGCGTGTTAATGAGTTTGAAACACAAGGAAAACTGCTAGAAGCACAGCGTATTAAGCAACGAACTAAGTTTGATCTAGAGATGCTTGAACAGACTGGATTTGTAAAAGGAATCGAAAACTACTCACGATATCTGACAAATCGTGAAGAAGGTGAGCAACCGGCAACGTTACTTGATTATTTCCCTGACGACTATTTGATGTTTATAGACGAAAGCCATATGACTGTTCCGCAGGTTCGTGGTATGTACAATGGCGACCGGGCACGAAAGGAAGTTCTGGTGGATTATGGTTTTCGGCTGCCTAGTGCCTTAGATAATCGCCCACTGACTTTCTTAGAATTCGAAAAGCACATCAACCAAGTTGTCTATGTTTCGGCTACGCCAGCACAATATGAGCTTCAGAGATCTCCTGAGCCTGTTCAGCAAATTATCCGCCCGACTGGCTTACTTGATCCAAAAATAGAAGTTCGACCAATCGATGGGCAAGTTGATGACTTGATTGCTGAGATTAGAGACACGGTCGCAAAGAGACAACGTGTTTTGGTCACTACGCTTACAAAACGTATGTCTGAGGATTTGACTGAGTATCTTCAGGAGATGAACATTAAGGTGCAGTACTTGCATAGTGAAGTCGACACGCTTGAGCGCACTGACATTCTCAGAGATCTAAGGCTTGGGGTATATGACGTTTTGGTTGGGATTAATCTACTGCGAGAAGGCTTAGATCTCCCAGAAGTGTCACTTGTAGCAATACTAGATGCCGACAAAGAAGGTTTCTTGAGAAGTGACCAAGCGCTAATTCAAACTGTTGGTCGAGCTGCACGTCATGTCGAAGGGCATGTGATTATGTACGCCGATACGATTACAGGGTCAATGAAGCGATGTATCGATGAAACTAACCGTAGACGAGAAGTCCAGGAAGCATATAATCATGAACGCGGTATAACACCTGAAGGAATTATCAAATCTGTCAGTGAAGGTCTACCGCGCAGTGAACCTAAAGAACAAAAGCCGAAGATTGATCTAAAAAAGATCCCTAAAGATGAATACAAACAAGTTATCAAGGAATTGACGTCACAAATGGACTTTGCCTCTGCAAATCTTGAATTCGAAAAAGCGGCAGAACTTCGTGACTTAATCGCTGAAATAAAAAGTAAAATTTAATATTGCCTCACCAAAACAGACAATGATTATCTACTTTGGTGAAGCGACAGGGGTGATCCTGGCGCTCCCCTGAGAACAGTAGGCCGTCAATTCCTCGGCCACCTGAACCGGGATGTCCATCGACTGATCAACTCCAGGGCTTCACCTGGAAGTTCCAACAGCCAGAACGGCCAGAAGACGGCGAACATCGTCACCGTACCGGTGTCGAAGCTTGTCTCTCGTTCTTTTGCGTCCCTTAGTTCGGCAACGCTAGTTGCTGTGGCGGTTGCCACTAGCCCAAGCACATAAGTACAAAGGATACGCTTGGCCACCTTGTTCATCTTTGCCCCTGTCGTGAACAACACCTCCTCGGTGTCGTAACTATACCGTATCACATTTTGTATGTTTGTAACAGATTGGCTCTCTCTGGTAGAATGGAAGTAATTAAAATATGTCAAATATATCCAAAGACGATGTTAAAAACATTGCTAAGCTTTCGAGATTGAAGCTTAGTGATGAAGAAGTTACAAAATATCAGGCGGAACTTGAGGCAATATTGCACTATGTCGAGAAGCTACAGAGCGCAGATACATCAGGTCTTGAGCCGACGTACCAGGTAACAGGGTTGGTAAATGTATTGCGTGCTGATGAAGAAATAGATTATGGCACTTCAAAGAAAGAGCTACTAAAAAATGCGCCAAGCCAAGAGAATGGCCATTTCAAAGTTAAGCGGATGGTAGGTTAATGAGCCATAAGTCTCTTATAAGTAGTCACGAGTGGGATGCAATTGAAAAGATTGTATCCGATGTTAATTCGGGTAAGATAACTGCGATTGAGTTGGTCGAAAAGTCTTTAAAACTTATCGAAGATTCTAAAGAATATAATGCGATTATTTCTGTTACCGAAGAGAGGGCGAAGAAAAGAGCAGAAGAAGTCGACGCTAAGATTAAGTCCGGTATGAATGCTGGCAAGTTAGCGGGTGTGCCGTTTATCGCTAAGGACAACTTTTTAGCTTTCGGAGGAGAAACTACGGCAGCGAGCAATATTCTGAGAGGTTTTGAAGCTCCTTACCAAGCAACGGCAATAGAGAAACTTGAAGCTGAAGGAGCAATATTAGTAGCAAAAGCTAATTTAGATGCATTTGCGCACGGTGGTTCAACAGAGAATAGCGATTTTGGTACGACACTAAACCCTGTCGATTCGACCAGAGTTGCAGGCGGTTCAAGCGGTGGATCTGTCGCTTCAGTAACTTTAGGCCTTGCACCATTTTCACTTGGTACAGATACAGGCGGATCAGTACGAGAACCGGCAAGTTTTTGTGGAGTTGTTGGATATAAGCCTACATATGGGCTGGTGTCTCGGTATGGTGTGGTTGCGATGGCAAGTTCTACGGATGTTATTGGGCCAATTGCAAATACAGTAGAGGATGTAGCTTACGTACTTGACGTGCTTGCTGGGAGAGATTCTAAAGATTCTACAACCATAGACCGTGAACTTTCATACGTGCTATCTGGTAGTTTGCAAAACACAGCACACATTGCACACCGCGTAGGTGTTGTAAAAGAATTCTTGGGTGATGGTGTGGACAAAGAAGTCCGTGAAGTTGTGCAAGACGCAGCAGATCAGTTAAAAAAATCAGGCGTAGAAATTGTAGAAGTAAGCATCCCCTCGATTGACCTAGCTCTGGCTTGTTATTACATTATTGTGCCGGCAGAAGTATCCTCAAACTTGAGTCGTTACGATGGCCAAAGGTATGGCTTCAGCAAGCCCGATGCTGTTGAGCTTGAAGATTCGTATAATGAATCCAGGGCAATCGGCTTCAACCCAGAAAATAAGCGCAGAATTATGATTGGTACCTATGTCCTGAGTAGCGGTTACTATGACGCATATTATAAAAAAGCTGCCTTGCTTCGCACTAAGTTGATCAATGAAGTAAATAAAGCATTCGAGAAAGTAGATTTCTTGGTTGGTCCAGTGGCTCCAACTATTGCGCCAAAAGTAGGTGAAAATGCCAGTGATCCCCTCAAGATGTATCTCCTGGATATTATGACCGTTCCGGTGAATCTTTGTGGAGTGCCGGCGATCTCTGTACCTTGCGGGAGCGCAAAAGGTATGCCTGTCGGTTTGCAGATTATTGCACCTATGAGGAAAGACAAAGAACTGCTCGAATTCGCTAAATATTACGAAGGGGTGAGAAAATAATGGACACTTTGGTATTAATAGCATCAGTTGCAGTAGGAGGCATCGTACTACTTGCGTTGCTCAATTTAATCGCACGGAATCAACCAGGGCTAGATAGAGCGTACTACATGGATGCTTGGCAAAAAATTCATATCAAATCGCAAGCCGAAGAAACCTGGGCTTTGGCTATTATTGATGCAGACAAACTTCTAGACCATGCGCTCCGCAAGAAGAATTTCAAAGGGCAAACAATGGCTGAACGAATGGTCAGCGCCAAAGATGTATTCTCAAGGCGAAGACTGGTTTGGGAGTCGCATAAATTTAGAAATCAGATAGTCCATGAAGAAGTAAAAGTTACCGAAAAGAAAACACAAGCTGCGCTTGCTGGGTTTCGATCTGGATTGAGGGATCTAGGGGCGCTATGAAATATAAAGCTACGATCGGTATCGAATGCCACGTTCAGCTTTCTACCAAAACAAAGCTTTTTGCTGGTGTTGACAACGATGCGCGAGAGGCTGAAGCAAACACACTGATTTCTCCACTTTGCGTGGGTCTACCGGGGACATTACCGGTTCTAAACGAAAAAGCGCTAGAGCTTGCTATCAGGGCAGGAATTGCCTTAAATGCAAAAATTGCAGAATATTCAAAGTTTGATCGAAAACACTATTTTTACCCAGATTTACCCCTAGGTTATCAAATCACTCAGTATGATGAGCCAACAATATTAAGTGGTGTTGTGGAAGCACCACTTCCAAGCGGGGGTAGTGTTAAGGTCAGAGTTCATCATGCTCATCTTGAGGCCGATGCCGGAAAGTCCACCCACCCCGTTGGCAAAAATTACAGCCTTGTAGATTTGAACAGAGCGGGGACTCCTTTGATAGAAATTGTGTCAGAGCCAGATATGCATACTGCAGAAGAAGCAAAAGCATATGCCAGAGAACTGTATCTGTTGATGAAATATGCAGGTGTCTCCGACGTTAATTTGTTCTATGGCAACATGCGTTTTGACGTGAACGTTTCCGTAAGTGCAACTGACGAGCTTGGCACGCGAACCGAGACAAAGAATATAAACTCTTTTAGAGCCGTAGAGAAGGTTGTCGAATATGAGATAGCCAGACAGATCAAAGAGTTAGAAGCTGGTAATAATATAGACCAAGAAACCAGAGGCTGGGATGACAATGCACAAAAAACCTTTCCTCAAAGGAGTAAAGAGAACGCTCATGATTACCGATATTTCCCAGATCCGGACCTTCCTCCGGTTGTCATCTCAAGCGAAGTAGTAGAAAAAGAACGAGCCTTAATGCCGACGATGCCGGCGCTCTTAAGAACAAAGTTTTCTGAACTTAGTATTGATTCAGCCAAGGTGGAGGCGCTATTAGAAGAGCCTACAATTGCCCACGAATTAGAAAATATCATTGATGCTCATGACATTAATACTGCAAAAATGATAGCTAATTGGTACAGTGGGGAAATTGCTAGATTAGTTGGCGAAGAAGAAATAACCTGGGATCAGGTAATTGGCGCGTCAGCGAGATTAATAGATCTTGTAGCTATGATTGATGGTGGCTTGCTTAGTACGACAGCAGCAAAAGATATACTTAAAGATTTAATCTCAAGTGAAAAGTCAGCTAAAGAAATTGCAGAAGAGAAAGATCTAATGCAAGTTTCAGATAGTGGTGAGTTAGAAATGATAATTATGCAGGTAATCAGCGAGAATCAGAAAGCCGCAAATGACATTAAGGCCGGTGAAATGAAGGCGATAGGTTTTCTAGTCGGACAGGTAATGAAGGCAAGTGGTGGGAAGGCCAATCCTGGTGTAGTTCAGGATCTTCTTCGTCAAAGCCTCGGCTTGTAATTAAAACAAGTGATATACTTGTAGTATGGACTACTATCATGTGCTTGTAATTATTTTATCGTCATTGCTTGCATTAATATTGCTTGCAGGCTCAATTTCGGCTTTCATCTTCATCAAAATACTAAAAGATATTAAGAATATTACAGAAAAAGCTTCCCAAGCTGCCGACAACATTGAACATGCGGCAGAACTCTTTAAGAAAACATCCGGAGTAGCTGCAGTTACAAAAGTATTAGGTAATGCAATCAGCATGTTTAAAGAGCGTAACTCAAAGGAGAAAGATTAATCATGTCAAAAAACGGTGCACGAAAGTTTGCAATTGGGGCGATCATTATGGGTGCAATCGGTTACTTAGCTGGAATATTAACAGCACCAAAGAGTGGTAAAGAAACCAGAGAAGACATCAAGAATACTGCTAATCGAGTAATCAGTGAGGCCGAGAAAGAACTTAAAAAACTACATTCAGAACTTGCGGCAGTTACGGAAAATGCCAGAAGTATTATTGAGGAAAAGAGCGGTAAAGCTAAAGATGAACTATCTTCAGCACTAAAAGTTGCTAAAGAAAAACAACAGAAGGTTAAGGAGTTGCTTAGCGCACTGCGAGATGGCGGTGCGTCCGACAATCCTGAGCTAAAAAAAGCTTTGAAAGATGGATCCGCAGCTTTGAGTCATTTGAAAAAGTTTTTGAAATAAAAGGTCCATACTAAAAAAAGCACAACGTTTTTAATTAAGCGTTGTGCTTAAAAATCAGGTATAATTTTACTACTATGGGAGGTAAGAAGAGGGTCGAGAAGGCTGTTGATAAAAGTGCTCAAAAGGCACCTTCTAGTACCTCTGTAAAAACAAAAAAATTAGTAGCAAGTGACTTTGTGCACCTGCATAATCATACTCAGTATTCATTGCTAGATGGTCTTACAAAAATAGATAAACTCGTAGAATTTGTAAAAGAGTCCGGGATGCAAGCAATCAGTATCACAGACCACGGTACAGTTTCAGGTTGGATCGAATTTTACAAAACTTGCAAAGCAAATGGCGTAAAGCCAATTTTAGGAATTGAGACATATATGGCAGCTCGAGGTCTCAAAGACAAAGATCCCTCAAAAGACCGCGCAAGATACCATTTAATTCTTCTCGCTATGAACGAAACTGGTATTCGAAATATCATGAGATTGTCTACGATTGCTAATCTTGAAGGATTTTATTATTTCCCGAGAATCGATCGCGAAGTACTTGAAAAATATAATGAAGGAATCATTGTTCTTTCGGGCTGTATGGGTAGTGAACTTGGCCAGGCCCTCAAAGACAATCGTTCAAAAGATGCTCATGAAATTGCTAGCTGGTACAGACGCGTATTTGGCGATAGGTACTATCTAGAAATTCAAGACCACGGCCATCCCGAAAACCCAATTCACAGCCAAGAACAGTTTGAAATAAATAAAAAAATTATGACACTTGGTGAAGAAATGAGTATCAAGTGTTGTGTCACTAGTGATGCACACTATTTAAAACATGAAGATCAAGAAGCTCACGAAGTTTTATTGTGTGTTGGAACTGGTTCATTCTTGAGTGACGCAAACAGAATGAGCTTAAAAGATTATCCATTACATGTTGAGGATCCTAAAGAGTTGGTGAAGAGATGGGGCAAGGATTACCCAGAACACATACTTTCAACAAAAGAAATTGCCGATCGAGTCAATTTTGATTTTGAGATGGGGAAAATTCTAATTCCAAAATTTGAAGTACCTGATGGTGAAACTGAGAAAAGCTATCTAGATGGACTAGTATGGAGAGGTTTAGCTTGGCGCTATGGTGGTCAAAAAAAGGAAAATGAACTAACTATCGAAGAGGCCCGAAAGACTTTAAGCCAAGAAATTGCAGAAAGGGCTGATTATGAGCTTGGCGTAATTGATAGCATGGGCTTCAACGGTTATTTCTTAATTATCTGGGATTTCATTAAGTGGGGTAAAGACAACGGGATTGTTTTTGGTCCTGGTCGAGGGTCTGCCGCGGGTTCGATAATTTCATATGCACTGCGGATCACCGAACTTGACCCACTAGAATTCGATCTTCTATTCGAAAGGTTTTTGAACCCGGATAGAATCTCTATGCCGGATATAGATATAGATATCGCCGATGACCGCCGTGATGAGGTTATAGAATATTGCCGAAGAAAGTATGGTGACGATCGTGTTGCGAACATTGTAACTTTCGGTCGTATGGCAGCTAGAAATGCCGTTCGTGATACAGCAAGAGTTTTGCAGGTACCATATGCCGATGCCGACAGATTAGCAAAGATGATACCGCCACCTGTTCAGGGTCGACACATACCTTTGGCGAAATCACTGGTTGAAGTGCCAGATCTAAAGAGTGAATACGAAAGCAATCCTCAGAGCAA
>JAGQMS010000013.1 GCA_020428535.1 Candidatus Saccharimonadota bacterium | reverse complement strand
AGACTTTCAGACAGTGGATGAGTTACAGACAAGAACGATGGAAATTGAGTACAGGAATTAGGAGTTTTCCACAGGGTATATACGAAAAAGTTACGCTATTTTTGTAATTTTGATTCGAGAAAATTGTTGGCGGTGACCACGAACTTTTTTAACTCGTTTCTTGGCTTTATAGCGAATTGCGGTTACTTTTTCACCCTTTAATAGTGGGCTTGTTACCTCTGCCGAAACTTTTGAACCATCTACGGTTGGGGTGCCGATTGATACTTTTTCGCCATCAATGACCATTAGGGGCTCAAATGAAGCAGTTTTTTCATCTCCTAGATGAAATACGTCTAACTCCATACCTTCAGTAACAATGTACTGTTTATTTCCGCTCTGAATTACTGCCTTTTTCATGATATTTTACCTATTCTCTCTTTAGCTCGTACGATTTTAGCACAATCACCCCTGTTTGTAAATATCTAGCCTAAGCTTTTGAAAGCTTAATCGTCACCTTCTTGCCCTCAATCTCGACCTCTTGGTCAAATGATGGACTTGTAATATCTGCTTCTAAGGCCTTTGCCACTAGGGTCTCTTTCTCGATTAGATCAGCGAATGCTAGTATCGCGTCTCCTATTTCGCCATCAGCACTTAAAGACAGCCTTATTCGATCATCAACGTCTAGCCCAGCGGTCTTTCTGGACTCTTGAACTTGGCGCAAGACTTCTCTGACTAATCCCTCTTGTCTTAGTTCTGGTGTAATATTTTCGTCTATTGCTACTTCGTTGCCCTTGAGAATATTCTTAACATTCAACTCCTCGGTAAGTATCGAGCTATAGTCGACATAACTTCCAAGATTTGGAACGGTAACTGACTGCAGCGGCTGTCTCACCTTTATCCCAGCCTTAGATCGCAGGCTTAGACCTTGGTTCACAAACCCCCTTACTTCATCCATCTCTGTCATCACATTATTGTCTATCTCCCCTGCCGGTAGCCACAGTTTTAGGTGTATCGACTCGGGGTCACCTGTCAAGTTTGCATGGAGTTCTTCGGCCATATAAGGAGCAAATGGAGCCAACAAATATGCGAGTCTCAAAAGGACATAGTGAAGGGTTTTATAGGCTAGACTTTTATCTTCATCATCCTCACTCTTCCAAAATCGTCTACGACTCCGTCTAACATACCAATTACTAGCATCATCTATGAATGGTAATATGGGCCTCAGCGCAGCTTGTAAATCATAACCCTCAGTTCTTTCCTCAACTTCAGATACTAATTGGTGCAATCTTGAGACTACCCAGATATCCAACGGGTTCTTTAGTTCTTTCAAAGGATCTGAGATTTTGCCATCAAATTCCCAGCTGTCGACTTCGGCATACATCGTGAAGAAGTCATACATATTCCATATCATGCTTAGTTTTCTGGCTACTTCTGCAACATCTTTGTCCGCTAAATTAAAGTTTTCGCCGTTGGTAAGAGGGCTAGAAAGCATCAAGAACCTAAAACTATCTGTTGAATATTGATCCATGAGCAACATAGGATCAGTGTAGTTCTTTAACTTTTTGCTCATTTTTTTACCATCAGCAGCATTTATAAAGCCTGTGCATACAAGGTTCTTCCATGGCGCTTTCCCAAAAAGTCCAACGTTTACTGCAAGCAGACTATAGAACCAGCCTCTAGTTTGATCTATCGCCTCAATTATGAAGTCTGCTGGAAACATACTTTCAAACTTTTCTTTATTGTCAAACGGGTAATGATACTGCGCAAAAGGCATACTACCGCTCTCAAACCAGCAATCCAAGACTTTTCCGATATGCCTCATTTCTGTGCCATCAAGCTCAAATGTAACACCCATCACCTCAGGAAGATGGTAGTCATCTAGCTTTTTACCAGTGTATTTCTCGAACTCATCATAACTGCCAAATACTTTCACAACCTCTGTCCCATCACTCCGGACACCTTTCCATACAGGTATTGGTGTTGCCCAATATCTATCACGGCTCAGGTTCCAGTCCGGAGCCTGTTCGATGATGTTATGAAATCTGCCAGTCCTCAGATTGTCAGGCACCCACTTTGTCTCGGCGTTAGAGGCCAACATCTCGTCTTTTTGGCCTTGTATGTCTAGGAACCAACTTGGGTGAGCACGATACATTAGTTTTGTACCACATCGGTGACAATGAGGATATTCGTGAACTATGTATTCAACTTTTAGTGCCAAACCTTCCTCAACAAGTGTCTTGGCAATTTCCTTATTAACCTCCCAGATGTTCTTCCCTAGCCATCTACCCTCGGTATAATTCCCGTCGGAGTCAACTATAGATACGATCGGCACGCTATTTGCTTTGCATAGCTCATAGTCCTCTTCACCATAGGCTGGCGCTTCGTGAACGATACCTGTGCCATCATTGGTAGTCACAAAATCGGCATGTAATACCACATGAGCATCGGGACCTCTGTTTTCAAACAATGGCACGTACTTCCTACCCACCAATTCTTCACCGTGAACTTTTTTCAAAACACTGTATTCCAGAGGCTGGTGTTTTTGGTCTTGCATCACCCTCGAAACAGCATCTGTAGCAACATAGAACTTTTTACCGTCGTGCTCAACAAGCGAATACTCCGTATCTTGGTTTAGCGCTAAGGCCACATTTGCCGGAAGAGTCCATGGCGTGGTTGTCCATGTGAGAAGATATTCATCAATACCTTCCAATTTGAAATATGTAAATACGCTTGGATCGGTGTCTTGTTGATAGCTATTCTCCATCGCCACTTCTGACTTTGAAATTGGTGTCGCATCTTTAGTGCAGTAAACTAATATCTTTTCGCCTTCGTAAATTTTGCCTTTTTGATATAGTTCGTTGAACGCCCACCAAACAGACTCCATGTATTCTGGATCCATAGTTTTATATGCACCCTTAAACTCTACCCATCTTCCAAGCCTCTCGATTGTGTCTTCCCACTCCGTCCCAGTCTTTACCATAGCGGCGCGACATTCTTTGACGTAATCTGAAACACTGATCTTAGTGCCGATCTCTTTCTTGCTAGTTATCCCCAAAGTTTTTTCAACATATACTTCAGCTGGCAAACCATGGCAATCCCAACCCCAAGTTCGCTCGACTCTTTGACCCTTCATGGTATGGAAGCGCCCCATCGCGTCTTTAACCGTAGAAACCATCAGGTGACCATGATGAGGGGTTCCTGTCAGGAATGGAGGGCCATCATAGAACACCCATTGATTATCGGCCAGTCGACTTTGGATAGACTTCTCAAAAGTATGATCTTGGGCCCATTTCTTTACCCAGTATTTTTCATAGTCTAGAGCCTTTCTACGGCCTTTCTTGAATTGCATATCTTCTCCTTACAAATAAAAATCGCCCCTGCTTCTAGGATCCCTGGGGCGGGAGGTTCCATCCTAGTTCTCTATCCAAATTTTGATAGAGCTCTTGTTTACGAGGTTACGGTCTCTCATCCGCCGGGGTCTACGCCTATTTTAGGTTCTTCCCGGTGCGATTTTCGTGGTTGATAGCCACTACTTCACATCTTATTTAACTAACAACAAGGATACACCCTAAATGCATAATTTTTCAAGCTACTGGTTCAGATAGTAGCTAATATCATTGATTAGCGGTAGACTTTCATCATCCCAGAGCGACTGAACATGCCCGTCAAGGTCTACGGCAACAACAGCAGGGAATCTCATAATGTCGTATACCTTTGCCAACTCTGAACCCTCTCGACTATCAACGCTAACTATCTCAATTTGATTATTACTTCTCCTGAAAAGTTCCCTGTTCAGTTCGTTCAGTCTGGTTTCTTGATCTGTATTTGGTCTAAATAATGCAAAAACCCTCATACCATATAGAGTATCAGGGTTTTTAGGAATTTGCTAAATACTAACGCCTAGCTACAGCCAGAGGTCGATCCACAAACCTGGCATACGTAGCAACTACCAGCCCTTTGAGTCCTGTTGCCGCAGTTAAAGCATAGCGGGGCATTTGCATCGGCCACAGATGTTTTTTGGGTTTTATTTTCAGATAAAGCCTCAACAGCGACTTCCTGCTTAGGGGTGGCTGTTTCAACTTTCACCGACGGCTCATCGACGGGGAGGCTCACCTGATCTACTGGCATATCTTCAAGTGAAGCAAGACCAAGTTCTAGTCGATCATCAAATGATAAATAATCCATCGCTAGACGTCTAAAGATGTAATCTGTGATAGATGTTGCAGTTCTAATATCTTTGTCATCTGTTACGCCTGAAGGCGCAAAACTAGTCCCCATCAGCGATTTAACATAGCTCTTTAGTGGAACACCGTATTTCAATCCGTGACTAACTGATCTAGCGAAAGAGTCCATTAGCCCTGATAGCGTTGAGCCTTGCTTTGATATTGTGATAAATAGCTCCCCTGGAGATCCATCTTCATACTCGCCAACTGTGAAAAATCCCTTGAGATCAGCCAATCTAAATTCATATGTCACACTTTTTCGCTTTTTAGGAAGCTCTCGTTTCAATGCCCCCTTAACAACGAAGCTCTCTGCAATATGCGAAGATGTAGACTGTTCTGTAAGGTCAGCTTCTTTCTCATCTTTTTTAGCGGTTGAAAGTGGTTGGGCGACTTTACAATTATCACGATAAATAGCGATAGCCTTAAGGCCCATCTTCCAAGCTTCGATATGTAAGTTTTCAACATCTTCTACGGTAGCCTCTTCTGGCATATTGACAGTCTTGCTTATAGCTCCAGATAGGAATGGTTGTACTGCTGACATCATTTTGACATGACCCATGTAATGAATAACGTTATCGCCCATAGAGCAAGCAAATACATCAAGGTGTTCTTTCTTGAGATGTGGTGCGCCAACTATTGTTTTTTCTACGTCAATATAGTCAACTATTTCTTTTATCTGCGCTTCACTATAGCCAAGTGACTTTAATGCACGTGGAACTGTCTGATTTACAATATACATTGTTCCGCCACCAACGAGTTTCTTGACTTTCATTAGGCCAAGATCTGGCTCGATACCTGTTGTGTCACAATCCATCATAAGGCCAATTGTTCCAGTAGGCGCGAGTACAGTTGCCTGTGAGTTTCTTACCCCGTATTTCTCACCGAGTTCCACAGCCTCATCCCAAGCCTGAGAAGCTGCATTCAGTAAGTTTTCGGCAACATTCCCGGCATCAATATGCCTAACTGCGTCACGGTGCTTTTTTAATACGCGTATCATTCCTTCTTTGTCTTTATGATAGCCGGCAAATGGACCGACCTTATTGGCTATTTTTGCACTAGTAGCATATGCATAGCCTGTCATTAGAGCTGTGATTGCGGCTGCTTGTGCTCTGCCCTCATCTGAATCATAAGCTAGGCCCTGGGCCATTAACATTGCCCCTAAGTTCGCATACCCCATTCCAAGCTCCCTGTAGGCTTTTGCGTTCTTTCCAATCTTCTCGGTCGGATAAGACGAGTAGCCTACAAGAATTTCCTGAGCCGTGAAAACTACTTCAACGGTGTGGATGAACGAGTCTACATCAAAACTACCGTCTTCGTTCAAATACTTCAACAAATTAATCGAAGCCAGGTTACAGGCAGAATTGTCTAGGTGCATATATTCACTACATGGGTTACTGCCGTTGATACGGCCAGCGTTTGGGGTTGTATGCCAATCATTGATGACAGTATCAAATTGCATCCCCGGATCGGCACATTCCCAAGTTGCCTCAGAAAATTGGCGCATGATATCTTTGGCTCGAACAGTCTTCATTACGCGGCCATCCTTAACAGCTCTCAGATCCCAGGATTCATCATTGATAACAGCGTTCATGAAATCATCTGTAACTCGCACTGAGTTATTTGCATTTTGATATTGAACTGAGAAAGCGTCCTTACCATCCAGGCTCATATCGAAACCATTTGCGGCCAGAACACGACTTTTACGTTCCTCGATAGCCTTACACCAAATAAACTCCTCCACATCAGGATGGTCCACATTTAAGATAACCATCTTCGCGGCTCTTCTGGTCTTTCCTCCGCTCTTGATTGTTCCGGCAACGGAGTCAGCGCCTCGCATAAAACTTACAGGGCCCGAAGATTTCCCACCACTTGAACCAAGCGGTTCGCTAGATGAGCGTAAGTTACTAATATTAATTCCCGAGCCAGATCCGCCCTTAAAGATTAAGCCCTCTTCCGTGTACCAGTTTAAGACAGATTCCATCGTATCATCAACACCTAAGATAAAGCATGCACTAGCCTGTTGTGATCGATCATGCCAGCCAATATTAAACCAGACTGGAGAATTGAAAGCGGCACGTTGAGTGGCGCAAATATACTTCAGCTCTTCTCTGAAGTTTTCTGCTTCTTCATCTGTAGTGAAGTAGCCCTCTTGTACTCCCTGGCGGGTGACGGTATCGACAACTCTATCGATAAGTTGTTTTAAAGATGACTCCCTCTCCTTTGTAC
The DNA here is from genome assembly GCA_020428535.1 of Candidatus Saccharimonadota bacterium. Classification (GTDB taxonomy): domain Bacteria; phylum Patescibacteriota; class Saccharimonadia; order Saccharimonadales; family JAGQMS01; genus JAGQMS01. The sequence continues at coordinate 15,327 of JAGQMS010000013.1, read as the reverse complement.
CTGGTGTACCTGCGAAATATTTTTGGGCAACAATATTGATCGCATTCATAGACCAATCAGGTGTAAATTCGGTATCTTTCTGCTCAAAGACTACCGTGTTGGTCATTGGGTTCATTATAAGAGAGTCTCTTTTGACCCATTTTAGCTCGTCGTAAGCCTTAGAGCCCGGTTTTGTAAATAATCTAGAAATACTACTTTTTAGATTGGTCTGTGCCATGTTTTTACCCTCACTTAAAGATTTATATATTTTTATATTTTTATTAGAGTAATCGTCCCTCACGCTAATTGTCTCTCAAAATTAGCGCAAATTTATAACGAAGCGCTCCCTTCTAGGCTCCCCCACCAAACCCAGCGTAGGCAGCGTTCGTTTTTAAATTTTTAAGATTACTTTTTCGAACGCATTCTGGCAAGTTCGCGTTCGAAGCCTGTGATATCTTCAAATCTTCTATAAACACTAGCAAAACGAACATAGGCAACGTCATTAATTCGGGCGAGACCATCCATGACCATCTCGCCAATGACTTTCGACTGCACTTCGCTATCTGGAAGACATTGAAGATCATGCTCGACTTTTGATACCAATAGCTCAAGATCAACTTGAGTTACAGGTGTTTTTTCGGTTGCCCTAAGAAGACCCTTGAGTAATTTATCACGACTAAACAGTTCCCTATTTCCATCGTTCTTAACTACTACTACTTGAGGTTGCTCATGCCTTTCGTACGTAGTAAATCGGTTACCGCACTTAGGGCATTCACGACGTCTTCTGGTGGCAATCCCCTCCGATACTTCGCGTGACTCTATCACCTTTGTATCTTCAAAATTGCAACGAACACACTTCATATAACCCCTTTTCTAATGAACGCACCATATATGGTGTTAATACTTATGATAATAAACCTATATGTAGCAGTTTACAAGCAATTTATAATGTATTTATTACTGCGCTTTTGGCTCATCTTCATCTGTTTTTTCGTGTTTTTGCTTTCTTTTGGTAAGTCGTCTTAAGAACGATGGTTTGTCTAATACCTCTTCTCGTTCATTTTTTTCTGCTTCGTCTATTGACCAAATACTAGCTGTGGCTTTGTCGTTCTTGAAGTCATGTTCGTCTTCGTCGTCTTCATCTGGAATATTTAGATCAACATTTAGACTTTCGATATCTTCTTGAGAATCTTCATAATTCTTTGAGTTAGCATCCATATGATCATCCTCATGATCATTATCCATTATCAAAGTACTTTGCAATCTAGATGAGTTACTGGTCGATGGTCTGCCAGAGTAATACGATGAATCAAATCCAGTTGCTATGACGGTGACTATGACCTCCCCCTCTAATTCTGGGTTTATAGTTGCACCGAAGATTATGTTAGCGTCATGATCAGCCGCAGCAGTGATAGCTTCAGCCGCTTCGTTGATTTCATGCATTGACATATCCATGCCACCTATAACATTGAATAGAATACCGCGCGCACCTTCAATGGAAACCTCTAACAAAGGTGATTCAATGGCTTGCTTTGCTGCATCCACGGCCCTAGTATCACCACTAGCTCTTCCGATTCCCATAAGTGCTGAGCCAGCATTACTCATAACAGCTTTCACATCGGCAAAGTCTAGATTTATAAGGCCGTGCACAGTGATTAAATCGCTAATACCTTGAACACCTTGTCTTAAGACATCGTCGGCCACCTTAAAAGCCTCAAGAAGTGGTGTGCTCCGGTCAATAGTCTGCAGAAGACGCTCGTTGGGAATTGTTATTAGTGTATCTACGTTTCTTGAAAGGTTGTCTATTGCGACATCAGCATTGCGTCGCCTCTTATCGCCTTCAAAAGGGAATGGTCTAGTGGCAAAGCCTACTACTAATGCACCTTCTTCCTTGGCTACCTTGGCGACAACATGACCTGCACCGCTACCAGTACCACCTCCTGCCCCAATAGTCACAAATACCATATCGGCCCCATGAAGAACTTTTCTGATTTCTTCTAGCGATTCTTCTGCTGCTTTTTGACCAACTGATGGATCGGCACCCGCACCGAGACCTTTGGTTGTGTCACTACCGATATGAATTTTTGAGCTTGCTTTTGAGTAGTGAAGCGCTTGGGCATCAGTATTAACGGCTATAAATTCAACATTTTTAACACCCGCATCAATCATTCTGTTGATAGCAGCACCACCGGCACCACCAACACCTACTACCTTAATTCGTGCAAAAGTTTCTAGATCTGGCGCAATTTGTGGCATTTTCTCCTCCAAGTATTACGTACAAGTATATATTAGTTACTCAAAGCAATTCAACAATAATCAAACTAATACTATCTTTTATTCACCCGGTTGTAGTGTGAGCTAAATCTATATTCAGTAATTTGTTATCTTGAGAATATGTTCCTTAACTTATCAGTTAGGTTCGACTTCGATACTTTTTTTCTTGGGCTTGAATTAGTAACCCCACCTAAAAGTACGTCTAGCATCATAAGGCCTACTGAGGTAGCATATTCTGGCTCTGCTACTATATCTTTTAGGCCTGATACTCCACGCACTGATCCAACTTTCACAGGCAACTGGAGTTTCTCTTTTGCAAATTCTACAAGTCCCGGTAGATGGGCGCCTCCACCGACGAATACGACACCGCCAGGTAACTTTTTTGACTTCTTAATTTTCGAGAATTCTCTTTCGATCAATTCTAGCGTCTCATCTACCCTAGCTTCGACTATAGCTCGTACTAGATTAGCATCAAATTCATGTCCCTGAACTTCAATTTTTGGATTTTCCGGTCTATCTAGAGTGGCGTATTTGCATTTTATCCTTTCGGCGATTTCAAGTTCAGTCTTCAACCCAATAGCTAGATCATTGGTAATGTGCTGTCCACCCACTGGGATAACAGCGACATGTTCAATCTCGCCCTCCTCCATTACGATTATGTTCGTAGTACCAGATCCTATATCTACAACAGCAGTTCCTATTTCTTTTTGAGTCCTATCTAGTACAGACTCAGCTGCAGCTAATCCTGCTGGTGCTCGGTTTTTTACGTCAACACCTGCTCTTTCAAGTGCCAAGTCAAGATTTCTAAGAGCCGGAGTTGATGCACTGATCATTAAGGCTTCCACCTCTAGTCGTACGCCTTGCATACCTACCGGGTCTTTTATATTTTCTTGACCGTCAATATGATAGTTCTTGGCGAAAACTTGAATAATTTCGCGATTGGCCGGCATTTGTATAACTGTTGCGGCTTCTTCAACTCTTTGCCTATCTTCGTCGGTAATTTGCCTCCCAGCGCCGCTTATAGCTACAACACCTTTAGATGACTGGCTCATAACGTGCGAACCATTAACCAGAACTGTAGCTTGTCTTACATTAACCCCAGAAACTCGCTCAGCTTCTTCTAGAGCCGCCATTACTGCGTTTGAAACTTCTTCAGCATGAACGACCATACCCTTTCTCATACCGCTATTTGGAGCCGTACCAACGCCAACTATTGATAACTGTGGCGCTTGACCCTCAATTAAATCAACTGTCCCCACGACGCAACGGACCATTGATGTACCGATGTCCAGCCCAATATGTGTTTCATTTGTTTTTTGCATATAAGAATAGTATAACGCTTTAGTAAATTGATGTAAAAACTAGAGTGCTGTCAGTACTTCACAGCCGTTTTCAGTTATAAGAATCGTATGCTCAAATTGTGCCGATAGTGAGCCGTCCCATGTTCTGAGCGTCCATCCATCGTTGTCTTGGTATATATCGGGCTTTCCAAGAGTTGTAATTGGCTCTACGGCTATCGTCATACCTGGTTTAAGTACCGGCCCAGTTCCTGCTTTGCCGTAGTTTGGGACTTCAAGATCTTCGTGCAATTCGTGACCAACTCCATGGCCGACAAGCTCTTTTACTATTCCCAACTTATATTTTCGGAGTGTCTTCTCTATAGTTGATGAGATATCGCCAACTTTAATGCCAGGTTTAATGATAGAGATTGCGTCATAAAGTGCCTGTTTTGTACCTTCAAGTAGTCTTCTCTGCGATTGATTCGGTACACCACCTACGCAAATTGTAACTCCTGAATCAGTAACCAACCCATCGTATGTGACTCCAAAATCAAAATTTACTATATCCCCATTTTTTAGTGGTATGTTGGTAGGAACACTGTGTTGTACTTGATCATTTACAGAAATACAGATTACATCTGGATACGGAGGTGTACCACCATATCCTAGAAAGGTAGCCGTTGCCCCATTTCTTTTTAATTCTGAAGCAGCTACTTTAGCCAAATCTTTAGGGGTAATTCCCTCTACGGCCATTTCAGTTAAAATTTTCAATGTGTTAGCTAAAATTCTTCCGGAAATCCTCATTTTTTCAATTTCAGATTGAGTTTTAATACTCAAGATATTATCCTCCTAATCTCACTCTGCACATCATCAACAGATTGTGAGGCATCAATTTCTACAATTTTTATACCATAGTCGTTAAATATGCTTAAGACCGAGCCAATATCTCTATGGTATCCAGACATCCTAACTTTTATCGCGTCTTCCGAATCGTCTTCTCTCCCACGCTTTAACAACCTTTCTATTGCTACGTCGTCTTCGATCTTCAGGTGGATCACTAGACGTACTAGCGGTGTCTCTGTATGTTCCGCTAGCCAAATTGCTTGATTCTCTGTCCTTGGGCATCCGTCTAGAATCAATTCAGGGCTATCACCAAGCTCAGCAATTTTGTCTCTAACTACTGGGGTAACTTTCTTGTCATCAAGAACTTTACCCATCATCATTTCTAATTTGTCGGCGCCAGATTCTAGGTCACGTAATATTTGACCAACTGGTAACCATTGAAAATATCCATCTTTACTCAATAGTTTGCACTGTGTACTTTTTCCTGCACCAGCCATACCAAGAATTACAATCATAATACCCCCAGTATTTAAGTAATTTTTTGTTTCAATATACCAGCAAGTTGTGCCCTATCGGCATTTTCTATCAATTCAAGAGATAGTCTCATTGCTTCAGGAAAACTATTTAAGTGCAATTTACCGGAAGATATTAGACTATCTATCAATTTCTCAAGTTCGATCCCGCTAGTTTGCTTAGGAACGAACTCTTCGATGATTTCTAATTCTTTAAGTTCTTTTTCTGCTTTATCAATCGAACCTGCGCGCGAGAACATCTCTGCGGCTTCCTTGCGTTTTTTAATTTCCTTCTGTACTACTGCAACTTCTTCTGAAGTACTGAGATCTTCCATTTTTGATATTTTCGCATTTTGTAATGACGCTTGAACCAGTTTAAGTGTTTCAGCGCGAAATCTATCACCAGTTAGAAGCGACCTCTTTATATCCTGCTTGATATTATCGAGCATAGAGAGCTATCTTTGTGGCTTTAATGGTAATCGTGTAGTGCGTTTTCTACTAGCGCGAACAATGGCTTTTCGGCGTCTTTCACGCTTAGAGATTTCTTTCTCAAAGGTCTGGACTGACTTAGCCCGCAAAATTAGACCGGACTGTTGGACTTTCCTATTAAACCTACGAATCAAACTCTCGATAGACTCGTTCTTATCTTTTTTCGTAACTTGTATCATAGTAGTTATTTTACTTTAAAATCACCCCTATTGCAACTTCTTTGAAGAAATCTACAATTGCCCTGAACGCTTTTGATTGGCAAGACGCTGAGATTTTAAAACAATGCCCTGCAATTCTTTGAAAATAGCGAATTGCTTATTGGTGTAGTAGACCTTTGTGTTGGCTTGCTTTTCAGAAATTAAAAAGCCGACTTTCTCAAGCTTCTTGAGCTCTCTTTGTATGTTCCCGGCATCTTCTTTAATTAGTTTAGCTAGGCCACGAACATGAGTCTTGAAATCTGGATATTTCGCATATATTACGATTATCTTTCTACGTACTCTTGATGTGATAAATGTATCTAGCATAGCGTATATGTTTATTGTTATTCAAACAACGAATACCAGTATACACATTGTGCTGGTACTATGTAAAGTATGTTTTACTATGAAATTGCCGTAGGAGGTAGACAAAAGAGTGATAAGTCTGTTTTTACCTATTCGTCTTCAAAAATTATTCCTATTGGGAGTGTAGTTAAGGTGCCTTTCGGGAAAAAATCTGCTCTTGGTTTCATTGTAAATAAATCTCCAAAACCACAATTTAAAACAAAGAACCTAGAGAAGGTTCTAATGCTAACGATTGATCGCCCGCACCTTAAAACCTACTTATCTCTGATTGAATTGTACCCGTTTGCCGGACAACAATTAGCCCAATTATTCTTACCACAAGAAGTAGTTTCTGAGAGTGAAGATTTAGTAGAAAATTGCACGACAATAAGTCTACCCCCGCTGAACGAGGAACAAAAAGAGGCTTATGAAAAAATTATTGATGGGTCAACTACTACACTCTTATTCGGTGAAACGGGTAGCGGCAAAACTCGGCTATACACTCATCTGGCAAAGTACTACATAGATAGAGGTAAAAACGTAATACTACTGACACCTGAGATAGGATTAGCATCCTACACATTTAAAGAAATCGGCAACTTCTTACCCAAAACCATCTTGTATCATTCTGAACTTACAAGAAAACAAAGATCAAGCATCTGGTCGAAATTATATAAAGAGTCCGGACTTCTTGTCATCGGCCCAAGATCGGCACTAACTCTTCCAGTATCAAATATTGGGTTGATAATTATGGACGAGTCCCATGATCAAGCATACAGGCAAGAATCATTTCCTTATGTTCACTCAAGAACTATCGCTGCTTTATTGGCAAAATATTCAGGTTCATTTTGTGTTTACGGGACTGCGACGCCACCCGTAGGCGATATGTATAATGCAAAGGCCCTTGGCGTTCCGGTTATCAGGCTAGATAATATCGCAACATCCGATAAAATGATTGCTGATGTAGAGATTCTTGAGCGAGATAAGAACTCGATTGGCTCAAACGCACTGTTCCCTAAATCTATTGAAGCCATAAATGAAACTTTCAAAAGGGGCGGACAAGCCCTAATTCTAATCAATAAGCGTGGCACCGCAAGATATATTTCGTGTGAATCATGTGGCCACGAAGTTCGCTGTAATAATTGCGACCATCTCATGGCCTACCACCACGATAGGCATAGATTGTTTTGCCACCGTTGCGGATCATCACAGAGTGTCCCGACTATCTGTCCGATTTGTAGTAATGCGACCATTAAAATGAGCTCACATGGCGCCAAGTCAATTGAGAAAGAGCTAAAAGAAATGTTCCCTAGGGTAGTTATGAGAAGATTTGACACCGATAATACAAAGAAGGAGCATCTCTCGCAATATACTGATCAACTCAAGAACGGAGTGATACAGTGCGCAATCGGTACACAAATGCTAGCAAAAGGTCTTGATCTTCCCCACTTAGAAATAGTTGTAGTGGTCGGGAGCGGAGGCATATCGGGTGGCTTTAGCGGTGAAGAGAAGGAGTTTCAGCTTTTATACCAAGTTATAGGTAGAGCGATAAGAGGACATAGGGATACAAGGGTTATAATCCAAACTACAAACCCTAGAGGAACGTTTCTAAGGTCAGCCGTAAACAGAGATTATTTTAACTTCTTCGAGAAGGAGATTGATGAACGGAGGAAATACAGATATCCGCCCTTTGTTCATCTTGGCATTATTCATATTTCAAGGGCAACTAGTCTATCTTGTCAAAAAAATGGTACAAAATTAATAGGTGAACTTAAATCAAAATTTAGAAATGTAGAGTTTATCGGACCAACGGCCAATATTTTTGAAAAAAGTGGCGGGAAGTTTCATTGGCATATTTTGATGAAATCAAAGTCTCGACCGAATCTAACTGACGTAGTTCAGTATTTAGGTACTAGCTATTCCTGCGAATTAGACCCTGTAGATACTCCCTAATTATCAGGGTGTTCAATCTGTTAATATTCCTGTAAACTGTTAGCCATGGCTTCAAAAGAAAATATAATTACGCTACCTCACAAATCATTAAGGCAACGTTCTAAAAAAGTCGGTATTGTCACTTCCCAAATTAAACAAATAATCGAAGATATGGCTTCTGCTACTCTCGATTGGGAAGCTTCACGAAAACACGAAGTAGGAGTCGCCTTAGCAGCTGTACAAATCGATCAACTCTACAGAATTGTTATTGTTCGCAATAACTTCGATGACCCCAAAGACAAAACATTCACTGTTTTAATTAACCCCGAAATCACTAAATATGAAGGTGAGATTACCAAAGACCATGAAGGATGCCTTAGTATCAAGGATTTGTATGGGTTTGTGCCGAGGTACGAAAAGGTTAGAGTAAGGGCAATTGATGAAAATGGGCGTGAATTTAGGATGAAAGTAGATGGTTTCCTAGCAAGAATCCTGCAACATGAAATAGATCACACTAATGGTATTTTATATATAGACCACATCAAAAACGACAAGCACGCCTTTTTTCGTCTAGATGATGATGGGCACTTAATTCAACTAGACCATGAAACAGTCACTAAAAATAATATTCTTTGGTAATGAAAAAATCGCTACCGGTGTTGAAAGCGAACCGCTAGTATTCAAGGCCCTACTTAAAAGTAGCCATGAGGTTGTTGCTCTAGTAGTTAAAACAAACGGCTCTAAATCCCGCAACAAACGCAAAGAGCCCATTATTGAGCTTGCAGAAGCCCAAAATGTCCCCATTCTGAATCCAACAAATATAAAAGATATCAAGCACGATATATCGCGCCTAAATGCTGACTGCGGTGTTTTAGTGGCTTACGGAAAAATAATACCCGAGGATATAATTTCGATATTTCCGAGAGGTATTATTAATTTGCATCCATCCTTACTACCAAATCTCCGCGGGTCTACTCCAGTAGAAACGGCTATCCTTAGTGGACTAAACGAGACAGGGGTTAGCATTATGTCTCTCGCTAAGGAAATGGACGCAGGTCCAATATATGCGCAGGTGAAATTAAGTATCCCTGAAGGAATCTCAAAACAAGATCTGGCTACAATGCTACACAGTCAAGGTAGCAGTACAATGATAGATGTCCTTGATAATATTGATAACACCACAGCTAAAGCTCAGAATGAAGATTATGCTACATTCACCAGTCAGATATCAAAACATGATGGGATAATCGATTGGACTAAGTCCGCAACTCTAATCGAGAGAGAGATCCGAGCATTCGCAGGTTGGCCACGAAGTATAACTAATATATCTGGCTTTGACGTAATTGTTACTGCGGCACACGCAGAGAGCTCTGGTTCAAAAGTTTTAAACCCCGGAGAAATCCATATAGATAATGTAAAAAAGAGTATAAAAGTTGAAACATCAGAGGGATTTTTATTTATAGACACTATTCAACCGGTAGGTAGAAAAGAAATGGAAATAGCTTCTTTTATAAATGGCTATATTAAAAATGCTTAGGGGGCGCTTGGAGTACTGTTGTTTGACTCGGGGGCACCGGACATAGAAGCAGACAGAAGTTGTTCGGCAGATGCCCTAATCTCGTTTTTTAATTTTTCCAGTTCATCTGCCACTACTTGCTTATAGTGTGGGAAGTTTGTCTCAAGCCACTTTAGTGCACCAGCATCATCTTTTCTGTCAATAAAGCCTTCAAACTCATCAAGTTGTGCATCGGTCATCTGCTCGGCAAGTTTCATCCCCACTCTGAGCTCTAAAGTGTCGTATATATGCTGTAGCATCGGTCTTTTTTGGTCTTCAGGTAGTCCGCTCAATCCTACGCTTGCTAAGAAATCATCATCTAATTTAAACATATATTTCTCCTTGGGGATTATTTTAACACGATAGGAGTGGGTACAATAATACTTCTACAGTGTTCTCTGCTTTATCTCTCTTGTAAATAGCTCGATGTGATCGCCTTCATGCACTTCAACTCGTGATTCAGTTTTGAAACTTAAGCCACACATCTCACCTTCCTGAACTTCCTTAGTCTCTTGAGGGCCCTGCTTTAATGCTTCTACGACCACTTCTTTTGCGATAATCTCGCCATCTCTTTTCACTCTTGCTAAAGCTGGGGCTTGTAACTTACCTTTAGTAACTTCACCGCCACAAATCACTTCTGTCTTTGATATTTTGAACACGCCCTTTACCACCAACCTGCCCAGCTCTGTTTCAATTACTTCTGGTGATAATAGCTTAGTGAGCTCTTCTTTAATATCATCTAGTAGCTCATAAATCACCCTATAAAGACGTACTTCTATTTTTTCGCGCTGCGCCAATGCTCTGACACTGCTAGATATTCCAACCTGAAAACCATAAATGATGGCTCCGCTTGTTTGTGCCATTCGTACATCGTTTTCTGTAACCGAACCGACCCCTGAACCTATAATATTCACATTTAGCTCATCACTATCAAAAGTTTTAATTGAATCAACTAGTGAGGTTAGCGATCCCTGTACATCTGCTTTCACAATGATATAAAGCTCTGTAACTTCGCTTCTTCTATTCATAATTCTAGTCAGTTCGGTGCTGGTCATGTCGAGACTGGTAGCGGACTTAATTTTTGCTTTTGAAGCAATTTCTTTGGCAGTCTTTTCATCTTTTACCACCTTGAAAGCATCGCCAAATTCAGGAAGTTGCTTAAAGCCAACAATTTGTACCGGACTCGAAGGTCCAGCTTCATTGATGGCCTTACCATCTGTTGATTCTAGAACTTTTACTTTCGCATAAGTAGAGCCAGAAACTATGAACAGGTTTTTTTTCAAGACTCCCTGTTGTACTAAAGCGGTTGCGATTGCACCACGTCCAGTTTCCATGTGAGCTTCAATTACTAGTCCTTGCGCAGGAACGTCAATATCAGCTTTGAGATCTTCTACATCAGCAACAAGCAGAACCATATCAATCAACTTATCAATTCCAGTTTTTTGCTTAGCGGATACCTCTATAGCAACCGTATCCCCACCCCACTCTTCTATCAACAAATCATTCTCAGCAAGTTGTTGCTTAACTAGTGCGGGATTTGCGCCTTCCTTATCTATCTTATTGATAGCAACGACTATTTTTACACCAGCTTTTCTAGCAAACCTTATAGCCTCTAGAGTTTGAGGTTTTATACCGTCATCAGCCGCGACAACCAAGATTACAACATCTGTTAGCATTGCGCCGTGCTCCCTTAACGCAGCAAAGGCTTCATGACCTGGCGTATCAAGAAAAGTTACTAATCGTCCATTATGGCTAATCTGGTATGCGGAGATGTGTTGGGTAATTCCTCCTGCTTCGTGAGCTGCGGTATCACTTGCGCGAATCGCATCCAGAATTGAGGTCTTACCGTGGTCTACATGCCCCATAACCGCAACCACCGGTGGTCTAGAAACTGCCTTGTCGCTAAGTTTATAGGCGACTTTCTTAGCTGAGTTGTCCGTTTTTGCCGCAGCTTTTAACTCAACATCAAAGCCTAGCTCGCCTACCAATATGCTTGCCGTATCGAAATCAATTTTCTCGTTAACGGTAACCATTACGCCACCCTTGAACAACTCACCAATCAGCGTAGTAACGGGCACTTCGAGAATGTCCGCCAATGCACCTACGGTTATCTGGTCAGGTACTTCGATTGTTCTCGCCATTTTGTTATACCCTTCCTTTCCGTAAGTTAATTAAGGTAGCTTACATGATTATCTTAGACTAAGTGCTATCTTCCGAGATTCTTTGTCTATTTCTAGAACCTTGAACGACTTCTTTTCGTGTAGCTTGAAGATCTTTTCGGGATCTACAGCCTCATCTGTACCTGACCCAAGCTCTGATACATGCACAAGCGCTTCAATTGCAGGAGTGATCTGTACAAAAGCGCCAAATGGCGTAATTCTTGTGATAGTCCCTTCTACGTCGTCACCCTTTTTGAAGGACTCTACGTCCTTTAGCCAAGGATCTTCCTGAAGTTGCTTCAGGCTAAGACTGAGTCGATCCTTATCGATCGCGATAATCTTTGCTGAAACTTTTTCACCTGTTTTTACATACTTCCTCGGGTCATCAACTCTTTCCCATGAAATTTCAGATATATGTATTAATCCTTCGATTCCGTCAACGTTAACAAAAGCACCGAAGTCGATTACGCCAGTTACGACACCTTCCACTTCATCACCAACTTTTAGTTCGCTGAGTTTGTTTTGCATATCATCTTTTACAGCTTCTTTCTCTGAAAAGATCAATTTATTTTCTTTGCGATTGACATCAAGGATACGGACCCTAAGCTTCTTACCACAAAGACCGTTTAACTTCTGTAAGATCTCGTCCTTGTCAGCACCACCTACTCTTGGATAGTGTTCAGCTGAAAGCTGACTTACGGGCAAGAATCCTCTGATACCCTCAAGTTCAACTAGTAAGCCACCGCGGTTCGCATCTTGAGGTACTACATCGATAATCTCTCCAGATTCCATTACAGCCTGTAGTTCATCCCATCCCTTATCTTTAGCGGCCTTTCGCATACTAAGTAGTGCATGGCCTTGACCATCTACATCTGTTTCTACGATGCTAACTGTAATATCTTGGCCTACTTCTAATGCTCCCTGGCCCATTTCTCGGCGCTGGACAACACCGACACCGTATACACCTAAGTCGACCCAGAGCTCATGTTTTTTGATGCTCATGATTTTCCCATCGACGACCTCACCGCTTTTTAGGTGTTTTACTTCTGCAGAAGCAAGAAGTTCATCCATACTGACATGTGATTTACTCATTATTTAATATTAACTCCTTATAGTTGTATTTCCCTGACGGCAAGAGGTAAGTATAAGAAGAGGTCATGTCGGCCCCCTCCAGTATCTCGCATTGCCCATACAGTGGATTAAGTAATATTCTAATCTGTTTTGATCTGTTTTGCAAGATGGGAGCATTACTTGATAGACTATAAACATGATTTTAGCTATAGACATCGGAGGCACAAAAACACTTCTAGGGCTTTTTAACGAAAAAGGAAAGCTCACAAAGACTCAAAAGTTCGAAACACCCGCTGATTATGACGAATTCATTTCAATCCTAACATCAGAGGCAAATAATTTCATCGAGGGAAAAAACATCGACACATGCGTAGCGGCAGTACCAGGGACATTAGACAGATCAAAAGGCATAGTTTTGGCACTTGGGAATAGACCATGGGAAAACAAACCAATTGGAGTACAGCTAACAAAAGCTTTAAAGATACCCGTGCATATCGAAAATGACGCAAACCTAGCAGGTCTATCAGAAGCTCTTCTATTGCCCGACTATCGAAAAGTCGCCTACATAACAGTTAGCACTGGTATCGGTGGTGCTTACGTAGTTGATGGTAAGCTAGACAAAAATTTGATCGATGCTGAAGTTGGACATATGATGCTCGAGCATGAAGGCAAACTCAGAACCTGGGAGAGCTTTGCGAGTGGTAAAGCTATATTTAATAAATTTGGTTTACGCGCTAGTGATATAACTGATCCAAGCATGTGGTATATAGTGGCGCGAAATATTGCTATCGGTCTAATTGATGTTATTGCTACAACTACTCCTGACGCCATAGTGATAGGTGGAGGGGTTGGTTCACACTTAGATAAATTTAAGGAACGCCTCGAGGAAGAACTTAAAATATACCAAACAAATGTTGTTAATATCCCGCCAATTTTTCAAGCAAAAAATCCAGAGGAAGCAGTTATATATGGATGCTACGCGTACGCAAAAAATTACAAAAAGTAAGTTTCTAGCTGAGATTCAATCATGTTTTCCTGCATATACATTCACCAGGGGTAATCAGTTTTCTTGGGATCCCAATACTAAAACTATTACCTACTCTGTTAAAAGCGAAGGTACCGAGTTATTCATGTACAGGATTTTCCATGAAATTGGCCATGCAAATCTAATGCATAAAGAATTTAAGCATGATCTCGAATTAGTTAAAATTGAACGAGAAGCCTGGGTAGAAGCTAAAGAAATCGCGAATACATTTTCGATAGATATACCGGATGAAAATATTGAATCCTCTATTGATAGCTACCGGGATTGGCTATATGCACGTTCACTGTGCCCCAACTGCCAGCAATGTGGTATTCAAACAAGTGAAACTTCTTATTCTTGCGTATTTTGTAAGCAAAACTGGAAAGTAAGCGCCTCGAGGATGTGCAGAGTCTCTAGACGCAAGATAAACTAATAGAACCCCTCAAAATGAGGGGTTCTATTATACTGAAAGTCTCTCGTTTAATTTAAGCTATATCAGTTTTTCGTGATACACGACCACGACGTGAGATTGTACCGCCCTTGCGACCTGCTTCACGAGCTAGATCACGGTTCAAAGCGAAACCCTTCATGCCAGTTTTCTTACCGCCTTTTGCGCCGATCATAGCGTAAAAGCTTTTGCCGTACTTTGCTTTATTTGTTGCAGCAGCCTTCTGGCCACCTTTTACTGTACCTGCCATAATAATTACTCCTTTATTTCCTTACATAAATGCTCAAATAGAAAAAGGGCTAGCCGTATAGACGGATAACCCTCTGCTTCTATTTGAAACTAGAAAGATAATAACATAACCACGTCAAACTGTCAATGCTTTTACTGTCGTTTCTGCTTCGTTGCCCAATATGGTAAAGCGTGGATAGGATTAGTCTCTGGAGGCCACCAATAAAGTCGTTCAGCAAATAAATCGCCTAAATCATGCTTAAGGCTGCAATCACAAAAACAAAAAGCCTCCTTTCGGAGGCTTCATTGTATAATTCGGCACCGTGCTATTCTCCCACCTTTAAAAAGGCAGTACAGTAACCGCTACGAGGCTTAACTGCTGTGTTCGGAATGGGAACAGGTGTTTCCCTCGCGCCATGGGCACCGAGCAGAACTGAGACAAACTTACGGTTTTTCTCGCCAAAGCCGGGCAAAAAAGTGTCATTTTTGCTCGGGCTGCTCCTTTCCCTTATAGGGAGAGTCAGCTCTATCGATGTCCACGTACTGTTGAGTACGGATAATCAAATTATTTAGGTGATAAACTTCATTTTTGCGCTAGTGCGCAACTATAACTAGTCATGTCAGATGCACACCATAAGCTAATCTTTGAGACTACAAAGACCTAGCTCATGGTCCATAAAAAGTCTGTGGCTCTATTAGTATGCTTCGGCTAAATACATTGCTGTACGTACACCTTGCACCTATCAACCTGTTAGTCTTCCAGGGAGCTCATAGAGAAACGCAATCTTGAGATCAGTTTCGCGCTTAATATGCTTTCAGCGCTTATCTGGTCCGCACATAGCTACTGGGCAATGCAGATAGGATCCACAACCCATACACCATAGGTGCGTTCACCCCGGTCCTCTCGTACTAAGGGCAAATTCTCTCACGTTTCTTGGATGTCCACATCGGATATAAACCGAACTGTCTCACGACGTTCTGAACCCAGCTC
>JAGQMS010000012.1 GCA_020428535.1 Candidatus Saccharimonadota bacterium | reverse complement strand
CCAGTTGCAAGGTCAAGACAAACAAGACCCCCACGCTGAGGTAAATATTTTCTAAAATTTCTACGCCAAAGTTTATCAATTCCAAAGCTGATGACTCTATTAATGCGATCATAAGTAGGGGCAATTTGATCAAAAATGCGCCAACTTTCGCGTTTTCTAACTTTTATGTCTATTCTTTTACCCATTAATGACTATTTTATAGAAGTTTTCTTCTGACGTAAAAAGAAGTGTAAAATTAAAACAAAGTAAGGGGGAAGAAATGGCAGAAGAAAAAACCAGTGAAGTTATGGAGAGTAAGGAAATACCAAAATCTAAAACTCAAAAATTATGGATTATACCTACAGTTCTTTCAATTGTGCTAGCTGCTACTAGTGGCTATTTTGCATGGGCGTATATGAAAGCTAACACTGAGAAAAAGGATTTCAACTCAAAAGTAGACCAGCTAAGTTCGCAAGTTGAAAAACTAAAACAAGAGCTGGCGTCGAAAGATTCTGCTAGCGGTACAAATTCCGCAGATACACAGTCAGATAGCTCCAGTGCTTCTCAAAAAGCAAGTCTAACAGACAGTCAGATCGAAAACATAGTTGCTGCTTTTAATACCATGAACACCCAACCCTTAGAAAGTTATATGGCTCAATCGGTCTCAGTAATCTTAGCGGCCTCTGAGTTTCAGGCGGCAAAGACGCCAGCTGAAGCTGTTGCCTCGCTGAGTTACTTAGACAGTGCGACTGCACCTTGGGATTTCAATCTATCGCCAGCGACTCTATCGACTTATGTAGCGAACCAATATTATGGTCAATATTTCGGAGAGGATACTTTAGTCGGTCGCGCATCATCAAAGCAAATAGTAACATTGCATCTAAACTCATCGGCCAAGATAGATAGAATTTTTATGGCAATCAATGAAAATTTGATCACTGAATAGATACAACCGCGCGACAAGGGACTTCATATTACTGTATAATTTTCATAAATTGAATGGGTGGTGAGCGGGTAGATGGCAAAACAGAAAAGAAGCGCGGATTTCGGACTATTCAAACCAAAGAATATATTCAACTTTGTATTTACCGAAGAGCGACGAAGCGGAGTTTTGCTAATAGTTGCCGCGCTCACGGCACTTATTATCGCAAACACCGGATATTCTGAAGTTTACTTTAACTGGCTTGGGAAGTATTTCACACTGGGTGGTGTGCACTTAAACATTGCACATTGGATAGGTGATGGACTCATGGCATTGTTTTTCTTAGCAGTTGGGCTAGAAGTAAAGCGCGAATTGATAGATGGCGAATTACGATCATGGAAAAAAGCATCTTTTCCAATTATTGCAGCTGTCGGCGGGATGCTTCTACCGGCATTCCTATTTAGCTTGCTAAACCCGTACCTTCCACAAAGTAATGGCTGGGCAATACCGATGGCTACTGATGTTGCAATCGCCGTCGGGGCTATAGGTCTGCTGGGCAAACGAATACCCAGGCCACTACGAGTTTTTCTTTTGACCTTAGCAATAGTTGACGATATCGGTTCAATCCTTGTTATCGGCCTATTCTACAACCATCCAACTAATATGCTAGCTTTGATCTCGGCAGTTATTGTATGTATAGCAATGGCGGTATTGCGCAATAAAAAGCATTGGCCATCATACTTTTTAGTACTTGGGATCACGCTCTGGTACCTGATGCTGAATGCTGGAGTGTCCGCGACTATGTCTGGTGTACTGATAGCATTCCTGATGCCTTTGTACACGAGATCTAAGAAAATGAAGAAACTGCAATCGTCGGAAGTTATCGAAGATATCCTTGTGCCAATTGCTTCATTTTTCGTTGTACCGCTATTTGTTTTTGCAAATGCTGGTTTTCAATTTAGTAATGTCGCTAAACTTGATGGGGCAAGTGTGCCGGTCTTTGTGGGAATATTGCTGGGTCTTTTTGTGGGCAAACCAGTCGGTATCTTATTGGCGGGTTGGCTAGGTCAAACTCTCAAGCTATCGCGCAAACCAGCTGGCTCAACCTGGGGGCAAATTGCCGGAATTGGTTATCTTGCCGGAATTGGCTTCACGGTTTCTTTGTTGGTTGCAAACTTAGCTTATCGAAACGAGATAGCTTTACTTAATGCTGCTACTTTTGGTATTTTCGCTGCTTCTGTACTTTCGGGTGTAGTCGGGATAATGGTATTACGGGCAACATCAAATTCAAGGGCATAACTAGGTAGTGATAATTATTTTTTGTTAGTAAAGGGTGTATATTAAAACTTATGGTTGAAACGAAAAATAATATTGCCATAGAGATTAATGACCTTAGCAAAAATTATCATGGCATGAATAAAATGGCTCTAAGTAGTCTTAATTTGAAAGTCAAAAAAGGTGAAATCTTTGGATATCTAGGGCCTAATGGCGCGGGTAAGTCTACTACAATCAGGTTATTAATGAACTTCATACAGCCAAGTTCGGGAAGAGCCACAATTCTTGGTCTTGATGTAGTGAAAGATAGTGTCGCGGTAAAAAGAAAGATTGGATATTTGTCTGGTGAATCGGCAATGTACCCAAAAATGACGGCTAGACAGTACCTTAACTATATGCGTGACCTTCACCCCGTTGGTGATATGAAATACACCAAAGAGTTAGTTAAAAGACTCAACGTCGAGTTGGACAAAAAAATTGGCGAACTATCACGCGGGAATCAGCAAAAAGTTGCTATCGTTCAAGCTCTGATGCATAAACCTGAGGTAATAATTTTGGACGAGCCTAGCAGTGGTCTTGATCCTTTAATGCAAGAAGAGTTTTATAAGCTATTAGAAGAGGCAAAAAGCAGGGGAGCTTGCATATTCATGAGTAGTCATATCTTGGGCGAAGTTCAAAGGGTTTGTGACCGAATAGGCATTATCCGTGAGGGTAAATTAGTCGCAGAACAAAATCTTCTAAATCTTGCCTCAAGTGGCATTACCATCTTTGACGTTACTTTCAAAGATAGAGTCGACCAAAAGGCTTTAAAAAACATCAAAGGAGTCCAGAAGGTCGAAACTAACGGCTCCTCTGCAACTGTCCATATACAGGGTGATCTAAGCCCGCTGCTAGCCTACCTTTCGAAGCAAAATGTCAGTAGGCTAGAGACTAAAACCATGGATCTTGAAGAGCTATTTCTCCATTATTATCAAAAAGGAGGTGGTTCAAAATGATTGCATTGATAAAGTGGAATATCTGGCAAAAACGCTGGGGAATAATGTGGTGGATTATCGGAGCAGTGTCGCTGATATTTATGACTTTAATATTTTACCCGACGTTCAGAAATCAAGCCGCAGAACTCCAAAGAAGTTTTGATACCTTGCCCGATGCCGCGGTGCAACTCTTTGGGGGTAGCACAGATTTCTTTTCGCCCGTCGGTTTCTTAAATAGCCAAATATATTTTATTGTATTGCCTTTGCTTCTAGGGATCCTATCGATCAATCTTGGTAATGGACTTATCGGTAAAGAAGAGCAAGACAAGACCATAGATAATTTACTATCAAAACCAATTTCAAGAACAAAGCTACTGACTGCTAAAGCTTTTTCAGGTGCGTTGATACTTCTAATAGTTAGCGTATCTGCAGCCCTAACAACTATTGCAACGGTCAAAATAGTCAAACTTGATATCCCGCTGAGCAGAATTTTTGCTATTTCACTGATCTGTTACTTGTTGAATCTTTCGTTTGGGGCGGTTGCATTTGCAATTTCGGCAACCGGGCGGGCTAGGGTTGCTAGCGTGGGCGTTTCAATGACCGTCGCTCTTGGGGGCTATTTGCTCACTTCATTATCCGGAACGGTAAAGTGGCTATCAACTCCAAGTAAGATCCTGCCTTTTGATTATTACCGTTCAGAAGAAATTCTCCAGGGTACATACCGCTGGAGAAATATCATATATTTTATTTGTCTTATTGCAATTTGTGGTTTTGTTTCTTGGTTTAGCTTTAGGAAGCGAGATCTAAGTTAGTTCACTTCTGAATCATGCCGATAACCCAGGCTGCTGCCATCGTATGCACCAAACTTCCAGAGACCATTATCAAGATTCTACGTTTTACCCACTTAGGTTCAACACCACCAAAAATAACTCCCGAAACAGTGACTGGCACCATTATGCCTAGCCAAACCACAAGAGCCATTTTGTATACAGAATAGTCTGGCGCGAGAGCGATAAGCTTAGCTAAGGCATAGGCTGACATAACCGTGACAATAGCTTGAAGTACCATCATCGGCCCCATCTTGCTCCGCATTTCTTTTTGTTCTTTTTTGCTTAGCTTGTCGAAACCAAACATTTCACCCCACTGTTTTGCAAAAAGCACCATGTACCAAAGTGCCCCAATTGCAAACATAACTACTGCTGCAACTAACACAGCCATATAATCTACACCCATACCTTCTCCCCTTATTTACATTCATAATATACACCTTAAATGTATCGATTACACAATTGATGCTAAAATCATCCTGAATGTTTAAGCTTATCGCAAAAGTAAAGCCCTGGTACTTTTTCTTCCTAGCAGTGATCATGTTGATTTATGGTTCCTATTTTATTGGTGATGATTTTTTCAATGTTCTATATGTAATTCCGGCAGTGTTGTTATTGCTCTGGTTGATTTCCTATATTAGAAGGTATAGAGATATGAAGGCGGAGACCATAAGTAGTGCTAGCCGTATGAGCTGGTTGGTCTTAACCAAGGACACACTTATGAAAATCGTATCAATATTTGTGAATATTATATTTATTGGTGGTGTATTCGGTATCATCGCTTTTATGCATAAGTTAATATACGGTGGAACTATCTTCCCGGATACACCTCGGAGCTTATTTTTTCAGATAGTTATGATGCTAGTATTGCCTTATTTAATCCAGTCAAAATTACTGAAGTCGTCAAAAAACCCTATCTTTCATGATATAAGAAAACTAGTTTATTTTGCTTTCAGCGCGTTAGGAATATTTGCTGTCTTGAGGTTCGCGGGAACATATCGTAGCTATGAGCATTCGTATTATAAAGATTTATTTACAATAACAATCTCATTGATAACAACCTTCATCGGCTATAGACTCATGGATGCTGAAATTGACAACTAGGTACTTGATGTATAGATCTCTTGTTTTATAGCTTTCTGCTGTCGTAAGCCCAATGAAGAAGTGCTTGCCTGCGTTTTGGCTGGCAACTGATATCTCCAGCTAGGCAAGAATTTTGTAGCTGAGAAATATGTCTCTTGATTGCCAGCCACCGCTTAATTTGTCTCTGATCTTCTTCGGGTATTCTTCTTCCCATATAGTATCTGCAGTACCACAAAAACCAACCTTTTGGGTCCTCGAAATATATCCAGCCTTTTCGTTGCCAAACACTCAGAGGTTGGCTAGCGTTAACTTTGAAAAGATTTAATTCTTTTTTAGCGCCATTATTTGAAAACACTACATTCTCAAACCATGTTTTAGGGAATTCATTAGGAGTCTCTGTGAAATAATTTCCTCCAAAAATACCCAGATCTAGCATTTCTTTCGGTGTTAGTTGTGGCTTGAAAGCAGGATCAAAATTTTTACCTATTGGCTCTGAGAGGGTGTATTTGTAGCCTGTCTGATACTGCTCGTTGACCGTTATTTCCTTCGGAGTGTCCATTGGTTAAATTGTATTTGAGGTCTTGGTAAAATACCAGTTCGTCTATTAACTGCTATACTTGATATGTGAAAAAACTCTTTATGGCACTTGTGTTACTGGCAATTATTGCATCTGGTCTACTAGTTTTTCTTGACCAGAATGGCGATAACGACGACAACAAATCAAACACCAGCACCAATTCCTCGCAGACACTTAGCTATGCTGGTAAGGGGCTCAGTGAACTATCTAAAGATAAACTTAACGATAAAAGTATCACCGTACTCGATGTAAGTAATAATAATCTTACTGGTTCACTGCCGGCAGAGATTAGGGAACTAACGAATCTCGTAGAGATCAAGGCAAGCAATAACAAATTGACTGGTATCCCCGCAGAAATTGGACAATTGAGTAAGTTGAAAGTCGCAGACTTCTCGAATAATGATCTCTCGGGTCTGCCTTTAGAAATAGGTAATCTCAGTAATCTTGAGACGTTAGATTTAAGGGGCAACCCAAATATCTCAAAATATGACATCAGTTTGATTCAACCAAAAATACCAAACGCCAAGATATTAACTGACTGATAATCCCTTTGCGGTGACAAATTGCTACACAGTTAATGAGTAGTATAGAAACTCTGTATCAGCATGAAAAACGACCCTCCAAATGGTAAGGTCGTTTTTCATGGCTCACAACAATAGAGAACGTTATAACTGTTATAAAGCAAGATTTAGTAAAGTACTAGGTGCAACTAACATTCTTTATTTAGTTCGACCTACTTCCACTTAGAATTGTTGATTTCTAGCGTACATTACCTAAAAATAGTTAGAAAATAGTCTTATTTTTGACGAAAATAAAAAAGAGCCGGTATGAGCAGCAGCCAAGACCACATTGCAAGAGATGGGTTAATGAATGCAATGCCAATAGACATAAAAAAAACCAGCGCCATAATTAATGGCCCACGGAATTCACGGGTATAATTAGACTTTGCATATGTTGTGTCTACTAGCCTATTTTTCACCGCATACGCCCAGTTCAATGCAGACATGCCGCCAATTATGACTAGTACTGATGAATATAGAACTACTGAAATATAGGTTGGGGAACCACTGATAAGCGAAGTAGGAAATGGCATAAAGGCAATCAGCATCAGTAATAGTAGATTTAGCATAACAAATAGCTGGTCATACCTAATTAGCGCACGATATTTTCTGACGTGGCTAGACCAAAATACACCAATAATAAGAAAGCTTAATGCAAAGGCTAGGAATTGCGGAAACATACTACCCAAGACATGAGCCAAGTTAGAATTGGAATTTAGATCAACTTCCTCTGGCAGCTTTATTTCAAGAGCCAGCAGCGTTATCGCAATCGCAAACACAGCGTCGCTGAAAAAAACAATTCGGTCTACTCCCCTGGCTGTATACTTGTGATTGTTCCCTTGCTCTCTCATATGAAATTAGGCTTCAATATTAAAAGCCAGCTCGGGGTTGTCTCTGACGGGTTGCTTAAATCTTGTATTACTTGCAATGAGTACTGCAACTAGTACTTGCAACGCAACAAATAACCAAAAGAGCCCTCGGCTCCCGGACATCACTCCCAGGTAACCTATAGCGACATCAGTGCTGGCATGAAAGATAGCTGCTAAAAAGACACTACCACGAGTGTTATTAAACAACCATGTCATTGTTATGGTAGTTGCAATTGTGGATATGAAAAAACCTATATATGGAATTGACGATTGGAAAGAATCGGCGATTAAGAAGAGTGGTATATGCCAGAGGGCCCATATTGCGCCAAGTATAATACTGGCTTTAAGCGGTGTGTATTTAGACTGTAGTCGAGGCAACGCAAAGCCACGCCAAGCAGTTTCTTCTGTAATTAAGAACAGCCATAACTCGATTAAAAATACAAATGGCAAGCTTGCGGTAGCGATATCTTTACCAACTACTATTTCGCCGCCGAAAAGTTTAAAAATGCCCATAGTTACCACGGCGATAACGGGCGCTAAAAATAGCGCAATGACATACCACTTGAATTGAACTTTAACGCGGACAATACGACTCAACAAGTCTTTTACTGCCCGCTTGCCACCACTAATAAAGGCCGCAAGGTACACAGCGATGGTTATACCTAACCAGAATGCTAACGTCTGCGGTATATGCCACGAGATTACGCTATGCTGCTGAGCAATAGTTGTGGCCCATACGAGCCAAGGAAGCAAGAAAACCAAAATGAAGAATGATGCTAATGAGTTCTTCCTAATCATGTTCATAATAGTTGGTTATCTCCTTCCTAAAATGGCGCCTACCCCAAGCGCAATTAATACAAATGGCCAAAAGTAATGCAGAACATCAATATGCAAGAAGTTTTGTATAAGAAATATGACACCTAAGGTGATAAGTATCAGGCCCCATACCAGCCGTGGTTCACGTTTTTTCGTTATTTTTTCGTTCTCTTTTTCCGACATCTCATTGCTCTTAAGAATATTATATGCAATAAATCTTTGATAAATATTTTAGCAAACTGTTATTACAAATTAAATATGTATATAACGTCACGGTTTCGTATTTAATCCATTAATTAACATCATTTACCTTGACAGTATTTGATACACACATTAAACAGTGACAAATCAGGATAATACCCAAAGATCTTTGGTGGCGTTTTCAATTCTATTATGCCCATACAAAAAGTCAGAACCGAATTAACAGTTCTGACTTTGTCTTTCTTGGCTTGGCTCCCGAGGCCAGATTCGAACTGGCGACCAATTGGTTACACTAATTCATAACTTTCGTTATGGCGTGGACTATATCATCAACCGCGTGGGTTGTAGGGCGCTAATGAGAGATTATTGTACAGGCTCACTCTCTAGTCTCTGAACCTTCCAGGTTTAATGGAGAATTTTTCCATACCTGCACCTGGCTTGGCTGCTGATTACCAGCTACTTACGTAGGTAAGGCTTCCAGCAGTTCACCCTATTTTCACTGTTTGGTTTCCCAAACAGGCTGCCTAATACTAGCGTGTAACTCTCTGTGACAATTTGCACAAAGTAGGACACATTTATCGGCTTCATCTTTGACTCTTTCCCAAGATCTTGATAATCCACCGGCAGATATGCCAAAAGTTTTTTCTGACGCTATCTTGTGATGGAGATCTAGAGCTTCTGGGCAAGTATCATAGCCACATAACACGCACTTACCGCCCTTATAATCAACGACCATCTTTTTGATCTTGATTCTTCGTTTGGCAACTGCCCGCTTGAGGTATTCAGCTCGATCAGAGTATTTGCGATTATCTGGCATACTAAATTAAGTATACCAAAAAGTGTCGACAGCCAACTGCGCTACCGCTGCGCTACTCGGGATTGTTGCTCCTTTTTTCTGGGAGCAATGATTTAATGTACGCTCTGCCCCTGAAGCTTTTCAGCTGCTTTTCGCGCTTCAAAGCTTCAGAGCGAGTGGTAGCAGACTCTTGGTAAATCAACTTCCATTCACCCTGAAACCGTGAGGTGTAGCCTTTAAATTCATGATTATTGTACAAAAACTATGCGATCAGCTACATTAGCAGTTTGTCCAATATAGAATTTATCTGTATTAGCATTATTTATTGCATAAACAAAGTACATACGTATATCATACCGCTGCTCCGCCGGCTGGCGGAACTCGGGATAATTTGGGAGATTTATAGCCGTAAGGTACGTACTTTATTTTTCAAAAGTATTGCAGACCTACATTATAGCTACTCAGATATAAGAGGTCAAACACCTTCACAAACTGCACCCCTGAAGGGTATACTAAGTATTAATAGATAAGGGGGCATCAAGGGGTGAAATCATTCAACTTAAAGATCGATTTACGGATATTATGCGGTGTTCTGACGTTGATTATCGTAGCGATGCTAATCATATGGAAGCCGTTGTCAAGTAGTGGTAGCGGCAGGACAATTAAAATTAGTGGAGAAGCTTCGATTGAAGCTGAGCCAGATGAATATCAATTTAGCCCAACATACCAAAAAACTGGCACCGATCGAAGCGCGATACAAAAGGAGCTTATCGATCAGGTAAACACAGTAATATCAAAACTAAAGGAAATGGGGATAAGTGAGTCAGATATAACACTTTCATCAAGTACATATGACAATTATTGGTACGATGGCGCTAACCAAGTTTCATCGAATACCATCACCATCAAGACTACTGATAAAGAGCAAGCCCAGAAAATCGAAGACTATCTAGTAACAACAAGCCCGCAGGGATCCCTAACTCCATATTTAACTTTTTCTGATGAAAAGCGCAAAACAATTGAGGCCGATGCAAGGGTAGAGGCCATAGCAGACGCAAAGTTAAAGGCAGGGGCAATGGCAGATGAGCTTGGTGTAAAAATTGGGAAAGTTGTATCTGTTAGCGAACAGTCTGGAAACGGTGGGATAATTATGCCAATGGCAGTAGATTCTGTAGCATCATCTGAAAAAACAAGTAGCTCGTCACTGCCAGTACTTCCAGGGAAGCAAGAAGTCGCTTATACTGTAGAGGTTACGTTTGAGCTTAAGTAGAAGGGGTAATAAATAATGAGCTTACAAAAAAATAGAAAAATTCCGATATCGTCACTTGTTCTTACGGTGGCACTTCTGGCTTCGTTAATTTTTGGCGGTATGTATTTTAAGAAGTACTCAGACCTGAAGAAGCAGAGCTCTAAAACAGCAGAGCAGATTAATGAAGAGCTAATCGCTAAGGTAGGTAAAGTCTATCAACTCCCCAGTGATGAAACGCCAGTAATTTTGAACGTCAACAAAGACCCCAGCGAATTCACCACCGACCAAGAGAAGTCGTTTGCTAAAACCTTCAAAGACCTGAAAAAGGATGACATCATATTGCTCTATGAAAAAGCAAGTTTAGCGGTTGAATATCGACCAAGCGACAATAAGGTTATCAGCACTGCTACACTTACGATTAATAATGTCACTGACGTAGGCATTATTGCATCTACTGACGCTCAGACAACCATGTCCAATCTGCTTGCCACAAAGCTAGGAACAGAAGTTAGAGTTGGTAATAAATCTACTCCCGTTGGTCAGTACTCTACGACAATTGTTGTAGACATAAGTGGTAAGAAAGCTGATATTGCACAAAAAGTTGCAGACGCTGTAGGTGGCAGTGTTGCAGAGAATTTGCCTAGTGATGAGATCGTGCCTGATGGTGCTGAAATTGTTGTTCTGGTAGCAAACAAATCAGCTAATTAATCAATCGTTGTATATTTAGCGCTAGTGTTAAGATTTTTCAGTGCTACACTATATGTAGCATTATTTAACATCTATTTCCCCAAGAATCTGGTGAGAATCCAGAACAGTGCCGCTACGGTGAATTGATGGCTAAGACCCATCATATAGTCCGACCATAGGGGAACTATGAGCCAGCTTTTTCGAGCTAAAGGAGCTGCCAACAATCGCTTATTTCATCTTGAAATTAAAGACTGAGGGCAGAAAACTATGTCTTCAGTTCTAAAACGAATACGAAAGAAATCTAACTACAGAAATCCTGAAATTGACCACGGCAGAGATTTTGGCCTTTGGGAATTAGAATTCCATAAACAAGATCGCGTGAGAGAGTACGGTCGCAACGTCATTCGGTGGGTAGCCGAGCGAAGGGTAATGAACAATGACGATCTTGCGCATGTACGCCAACTAGCAGAAGCTGGAGGCGTCATGGATGGTCGAATGCTCAATCGGATCTATATCGACTATCTAACTGATATGGGTGAAAGAGCTCCCGATCTTTGCCATTATCATCAGATCCCGATGCAACTAATTAGTGGTGAGTTAATCTCTGGCGGCGGGTTAAACATGAATGAGTCGTTGCTTAAAAGTCTTGAGGCGACCAAAATCGATGCATCTTTAGACCGAAGGCGAGAATACGGGTTAGCTAGAGAACAGATTCAGCTCAAGCAGATGAGTGAAATAATTCAATGGTCTAGCGGAGCCAATTTCGGAAGTATGTATGGTTTTGCTTCTCTGTGCCCATCTGGGGGTGAGATAGATTCGGAAACTGCTAAAATAAACGGCTTTAAGACGGATAGAGAATTAGCAAGCATTTGGATTTATGAGAAGTCATCTGCTGGTGGCTTAGTGCTTCATGCGTTGTCTTTGGAGCATTGTACTCTAGGTAGATTCCAGAGACTTCTAGATCTCTGTGGAGTTGAGCACCATGTATCAGCCAGCACTATGGATCAACTCGCGAGAGGCATAAATTTTAGCTCTACTTCAGTAAAAGATCTCAGAGCTATGTGGAGAGAAATCTTAGCTATCGATGGGCTTTCGATTGCAAATGATGATGTAGAAGATCGAGTGCGTTCTAGGCCTGAAGCTTTTGAGTTATATCTTGAGTTTGTGAGAGAAATCGAGCATTCTCTTCGCAAAGCTTCCGCCACAAGGCGATTGAACTCTCTTCTTAGAAAAACGGGTATCAAGAGCATGGTAGATATATCCATGATGAAGCGGTTTGATGCGTATAGCGCAGAGAAAGTTATGGGTTTCGTGAGGTCTAGAATGATCCCGCACTATCTTCACGGTCAAGAGATATTCAGGGATGGGAGCACTGGTGGAGTTCTAGCAATAAGTACCAATGCGGAACAGCGAACTGAAGCCTATGACTCATCTTGTCCAAGCAGTTCGACCAAGGTGGATCTTAATCAACAACACCAGAGTCATGAGAGTGCCATGGAACGATTTATTAATATGGAAATACTTAATAGCCAGAAACGTAAAGGTGATTGTATTGCCTGCGGAACAGAGAAGACGACCGTATACGGTTGTGGTTTTTGCCGTGACTGTCACCATAGCTGGGGAAAAGAATATTTGAGCACTGGCAAAATGCTAAGTATCAATGAGGTACGACAACGCAGCAAAAATAAAAAGAAGGTTCAAACAAGAAGTGAAACGCCAAATAAATTTAGGCTATTTTCGTTTTGGTAAGATATTCAGTTCGCTAATGCTACCGATAGATTCAATCTTCTCTAGAACAGCGTGGCCTATTCGGGTATGGTGTTTTGAGGGGCTATCATCATAGTGATTCTCTAAATAGGCCAGATGTTTTTGGCGGAACTTTCTAAACTCAGATTTCTTCAGGCCAGACTTTCGTATGAATGCACCTACTCGTTCTGTGCCAATGTAGTGAGGCAACAATACATAGTCAGCGCCTTCATTGTAGAGTTCGCTGGCATGATGAGCGTTGTCGGTATTGCAGATAAACACCGTTTTTGGGTTAGATTTTTCTATGTAGCTAGCCAGTAACATATTGGCTTGAAAATCAGAGATAGTCGAAACAACTAATCTTGCGTGTTCGACGCCTATTTCTTCTAAAAATTCCGGGTCGGTGGCATCGCCGTAAAGAAAATTATGTTCTCGGCGCTCAAGTAGATCAATTACCTCGGGGTCATAGTCAATTACAATATAAGGCTTCTTGAGGGACTTAAAAGTGCTTAAAAACTCCTTGCCGCCTTTTTTATACCCAAAAAGTATCAATTGATATTTGGTGCCATGATCGTGGTCGGCCTGAACGATCTTCCTTTCAAAAATACTTAATTGTACTTCGAGCAAGCGATATATTTTGTCAGAATAGGCGATCCAATAAGAAGAAATTGTAATTGTCACCAATGCCACAATCGTAATGATGGATACAATCTCATTCCTTATAAGGTTCTGGTTCGATGCCAATATTATCAAGACTAACGAGAACTCACTTACTTGTGCCAGCGAGGTTGCAGCCTTGAAGCTTGTAAGCTTTGTATAGCGCATTAGACCCAAGATAATCATGGTTATCAAGGGCTTAGCTATCAGGACTATCAAGCTGAGCATAACTACTTTTGGCCAAAGTTGGCCAAAGGATCCAAAAGTAAGAATCGTGCCCAGATTGATGAAGAAAACTACCACAAAGAAGTCTCTTAAAGGTCGAAGGCGTGAGCCAATCTCCTGTGCATATGGTGTTGAGGCTAAGCTGACTCCAGCTAGTAGCGCACCGATTTCTAAAGAGAAGCCGAACTTGCTGAACAGTGTTGCCGTACCAAAACCCCATGCAATCGCGAACAAAAATAAAAACTCCTGACTACTACCAATAAAGTTTTTTATGCGTGGTAAGAGGTGTAGCGCAACCAAAAACAGAGGCACAGTTATAGCTGCACCCTTCAAAGCGAGGATACCGACGCTTGCCAAAGAGACACCCTTGCCATTACTTAACGATGTGACAAATATTAATGCTAGTGTTGCAATAATGTCTTGTATTAGCAGAACACCAATCGCTATCTTACCGTAGAGGCGGTTTTGTTCTTTTTTGTCTCCGATCAATTTCAGGATAATAATCGTGCTACTAAAACTAAGTGCAATACCTATCAAAAAGCTTTCAGTTTTACTATATCCGAGTCCGTAAGCTAACACGTATGCAGAGGCTACGGTGATTGCAACCTGGGTAAGTCCAACTAGACCAGCAACTTTCCCAACTTCTTTGACCACGCGCACGTTAAGTCCAAGACCAATGATAAAAAGTAGCAGAGTTATACCTATCTCAGAAAATACCTTAATAGATTCGGCGTCTTTAACAATGTGAAAAACAGAAGGACCGACGAGAATCCCGGTGAGAATATAGGCAATAATAAGCGGTTGCTTAAAAAGCTTAATCATCAATGATACTGCGGCACCAACAACAATAATCAAACTTAGTTCAGTAAATAGGTCTCCGTGCATAAATTCCTAATCAGGCTTTATTTATTTAAAAGCTTAAGAATAATAATACCGAACTAACCAGTAGTACTACAAATGCAGACATCACAAAAACTTGTGAAATAACGCCACTTTTGTATTCGCCCATAATGTTCTTGTTTCTAGCTATGAAGAAGATTATCAGGAGCAAAGGTATGGCAGCTATGGCATTACAGACTGCCGTGAATACTAGAGCTTTTATTGGGTCGATACCGAGAAAATTTATCAATAAGCCAACTAAAGTTGCTATCAATATGGTGACGTAAAAACCCGGAGCTTTCTTGAATTTTCGGTGGAAACCTTCTCTCCAACCCATAGCTTCACTAATGGCATATGAACTAGAACCAGCTAATACTGGCACGGCCAGAAAACCAAGACCAATAATCCCAAACGAGAAGATGCTCTTAGCGATTAGCCCTGAGTGAGGGAAGTTTTGGACTAGTGGCTCTAAAGCTTTGGCAGCATCCGCAGCAGACTGGATAGGCGCACCACCATTCTTAAATAAAACCGTTGCACAAACTACAACGATAAACCAAGCTGTGATGTTAGCAAGCGACATGCCAACGAAGTTATCTGTCCTCACAGATTTAAGGAAACGTTTTGTAACTTTCGGTGTATTTCCTTCTTGGTATATTCGGTGTTTGGATATTTCTTCTTCTACGACTTCAGAGGTATCCCAAAAGAATAGATAAGGCGAAATGGTTGTCCCGATAAGCCCAACTATCAGATAGATTTCATCCTTTGATATGTGGGTAGGTATAGAAAAAGTCGCTTTTACTACCTCCCCCCATGAAGTGTTTACGATCAATGCCGTAATGGGGTATGCAAAAAGGGTAATCGCAAGCCATTTTAGAATTTTGGCATACTTTTTGTATGGGGTAGTTAATTGGAGGATAACTGTTGTGAGGGCGATAACGATTGCGTAAACAACGTATGGTCCACCGATTACTAGTTTCGCGCTAGCTGCCATTGCGCCTATGTCTGCACCAATGTTGATAGTGTTAGCTACTACTACCAAACCAACTGCAAAGTATAGGAGTTTACGGTTGTAGTTTGTCTTGATGACCTCCGCAAGCCCCATACCCTTGATAGCACCGATTCTTGCGCATGTTTCTTGAACTGCAAGAAGAAGGGGGTATAGGAGTGGGAATACCCATAGGAGTGACATTCCAAAAGTCGCGCCTGCTTGTGAATATGTTGCTATGCCAGATGGGTCATCATCGGCCGCACCAGTCACTAGCCCCGGTCCTAAGATCCTGAGGAATCTACTGAATCGCTTAGAGTGGATAATACTCTTGACGACTGATTTTTTCTGACCAGGTATTTCTATAACCATTTACTTTATGTCGAATTATACTCTATATTTACCGATCTTGACCCAAAAAGTTCTTATGCTACAATATACAAGTTGTGTCACGCATAGATTTAAGAATCTATATGCGGATAATGAGAGACAAACATTCAAAAATAAAATAAAGATCCCGCTCCGACGGCTTTTTATGGTCATTTGTAAACTACCCTAATATTTTTTAGGTCGACACAATACTCATGACAGTTTATAGCCTATTAGCCCTGGAGGGAATCAGTTGGAGGTGTAATTATGACTGTTCAAGTAATGGTCAAGGCTTCAAGGCCTAAAAAAGTACCAGTTTTGATTATTCGACCGTTTTGGCAAAAATATTTAGTTTCTTAGTGTTTAAAAGATAATTTCGGTCTGGCTTAATTTTGGCTAGTAGTGACTTTGGCAATTTCTGCGTCGATTGCCTTAACGAGATTATCATACGATGCTCTTTCATCGTCGCTTAATTTGCGTCCATTTAGGTAGAAGGTTGGCGTTCCTTCTACCCCAAGCTTTTGGCCTTCTGCGGCATCGGCGTTTATGACATTATTGACGTCCTCACTCAAGAAATCACTGCGGTATTTATCCAAATCTAAGTTCAGTCTAGTGGCATAACTTTCAAAAATCGATGACGAGTTTGTTGATGCGCTCCACGTTGACTGATTTTGATAAAGTAGATCGTACATTTCGAAATACTTTCCCTGCATACCTGCGGCTTCGGCTGCTCGGTGGGCGGCTCTTGCATTAGGGTGGATGGCGTCTAAGGGGAAATTCCTGAATTGGAAAGTTATGTCATCTCCATATTTTGATTCTATCGCCTGAAGCATCTGATAGTATTGGCCACAGACCGGACATTGGTAGTCACCATATTCAACTAGAGTTACCCTTTTGTTTCCAGCGCCTTTGGTATGTTCTGAAAGGTTTACCGTACTAGTGTTATCGGTATTGTTTTTTTGTTTAAAATAAATAAAGCCAGCAAAGCCCAGTATTATCACACAAATTATTGCTAAGAATTTTTTATCCATAATTTCTCCTCTTCAATATATTGTAACTCATGGGCTAATAACATATGATGTCAAACTTAGCGTATAATTAGATCAATCATGCTTAGGCTAATACTCGCAGGTGGGTGTGTGCTGATCACTGGGTATCTAATTTTGCTGATACGCAGCTTCGACTATATGTCTGTATCCGAGCTCAAGCGTCAGGCACGGAATGGGAATAGGCAAGCCCAAAGAGTATACGCTGTCCTAGGGCCTTTCGGTAACCAAGTCTTTCTGTCTCTTTGGGTGCTGAGTGGTTTATTTTGGGCAATCGGAATTACACTGACCCTGTCAGTAGTATGGAGCTGGCTAACGGCCATATTGGTTTGTATAGTTTTTGGTTTTATATACGCAATTCTTCCTAGGTTGAATATCCTAAAAGTTGAGCTTAGGTTTGCGAGTGGACTGTCGCCGGTAATCAGTGGGATTTTCAATTTTTTAAATCCGATCCTTAAATGGCCTAGAAAAATTGTTAGTGGTTTAACAGACAATAATTTTGGCATGAGGTCTCTGAACAGTCGCGATGAATTAATTGAAATTATCAGACACAACCAATTGAATAATGATAAATTCAGCAAAGATGAATTAAACCTAGCAGTACATGCACTTACGTTCGGCGATAAAAAGATCACTGAAGTTATGACGCCAAGGGAAAATGTTAAATATGTGCGTCTTGATGATGTCTTATCCACCGTGATGTTGAGTGAACTTCATGACTCTGGTTATTCTCGATTCCCAGTAGTTGAGTCACATAGGGGAGAATTTGTAGGGATTTTGTATGTAAAAGATCTTACGGATATGCGCAACAACCATACCGTAAGGGAGGTGATGCGCAGCGATGTCTTTTATGTGAATGAATTTTCGTCGTTGAGCAATGTACTAAATGCTTTTTTGCGCACCGAACATCACTTATTTTTTGTGACAAATGAATTTGAGGAAGTGGTCGGGATTGTAACCATTGAAGATGTCCTAGAACAGATCATTGGTAGAAAAATTATTGATGAGTTTGATAGCTATGGCGACAAAAAACAGGTGGCTAATCAGCTTGAAGCTAGAATTGTGGAGAAGAGTTAAGTGTCAGGTATCTACCCTGAACCCAAGAAAGGCCCAGTCGGGAAACTTGGTCAGGATCATACTTTCAGGCCTACGCCAAAAGGGCCAAAACACACCGACCAACAAAAGCGAATAATCATCTTTGGGATAATATTCTTTCTGGTTTTTGCGCTGTTATTTGCCATATCTGCCGGAGCAACGAATTATTTTCGTGCGGATCAGTGGTATAGATAAATGTAATCTGTTAAAAGATGTTATAATTTTGCTAAAGATGATATACCCATTAATAAACTCTAATCTATGGGTGGGCGCACGTGGTGAGGTCAAACTACAATTGTGTGCAATCCACCCCAATTTCTAGAAGACCGCATAATTTATTTATTTGGAGAAAATTTTGAAAAGAACATATGTAAAAGATATAGCTTCAACAGTTGGCGAAACTATTGAAGTCCGTGGGTGGGTCCAGTCGAGGCGTGATCACGGCGGATTGATATTTATAGATTTAAGAGATTACAGTGGCGTTTTGCAGTTAACCTTCCACCCAGAGAATGTTGATTCATTCAAATTGGCAGAACAGCTTAGGGATGAGTTTGTAATCGCTGCGCGCGGTCTTTTGCAAGAACGCGCAGAGGATATGAGAAACCCAAACATTGAAAGTGGTAATTTTGAACTTTTAGTGAGCGAGCTTGATGTTTTGAATAAGTCTGAACCATTACCAATACTCGTGAATTCGAGCCAGTTTGTTAGCGAGGAGAACAGGCTTAAGTATCGATATCTCGATCTGCGAAGACAGAAAATGCAAGATACTCTCAAGAAGCGTGCAAACTATTACACGTATATTCGTAAATATATGGAAGCAAAAGAGTTTACCGAAGTAGCTACACCAATTTTGGCAAACTCTAGCCCAGAAGGGGCACGTGATTTTTTGGTGCCTTCGAGAGTTCACCCAGGAATGTTCTATGCGCTTCCTCAAGCTCCACAACAGTTCAAGCAACTACTAATGGTTGGTGGTATGCATCGTTATTACCAAATTGCTACATGTTTTAGAGATGAAGACCCTCGTGCGGATAGGCTGTATGGTGATTTTTATCAGCTTGACCTGGAAATGTCATTTGTGGATGACGGCGAAGAGGTGCGATCAACTATGGAGCCATTAATCAAAAGTCTTGTGACAGAATTTGCTGGTAAAAAACTGCTTTTTGACGAAATCCCTAGGATTACATATCAAGATGCGATGAACACATACGGTATAGATAAGCCTGATCTTAGATATGACCTCAAATTAATCGACCTAACTGATGCACTGAAAGAATGTGGCTTTGGTGTATTCAAGCGGGCAGTGGATGACGGTGGCAGAGTGAAGGCGATTCGTGTGCCCAATGGTAGCTCTTTAACTCGTTCGCAAATTGACAACTTCACTGAGCTAGTAAAAAAAGAAGGTGCCGGTGGCTTACCATACATGACCATCGAATCGGGCAAAGCTACTTCATCAATTACAAAATTCTTTAGCGAAGCAGAACTTGAAAAGATAGTAGAACTTACCTCAGCTGAGGAAGGTGATTTACTATTCTTTGGGGCTGACAAGCTTGAGGTTGTTAATAAAGTTCTCGGAGCCCTTCGAATAGCTTGTGCTGATCATTTCGGTCTCAAAGATCCAGATGTAGTTGCGCTAGCCTGGATTATCGATTTTCCGTTCTATGAGTTTGATGAAAAGCAAGGAAAGTTAGATTTTGGGCACAACCCATTCTCTATGCCGAAAGGTGGCCTTGAGGCCTTAAATAGTGAAGATAAGATTTCAATTGTTGCTGACCAATACGACATGGTTATGAATGGTTACGAGATCTGTTCTGGAGCTGTCCGAAATCACAATCCAGATGTAATGTATGAAGTTTTTGGAGTGCTCGGGTACGATCAGAGTTATGTTGAATCGAAGTTTGGAGCTATGCTCAATGCCTTTAAATTTGGTGCACCTCCTCACGCTGGTTGTGCATTTGGGCTTGATAGGATCTTCATGGTCTTAATCGGCGAAGAGAATATTCGCGAAGTCGTTGCATTTCCAAAGAATGGATCGGGTATAGACGTGATGATGAATTCACCTAGTGCAGTAGATGATGCTCAGCTCAAAGAATTACACATAGATGTTAAACCAGAAGATTAAATATAAATAAATATGTTGTAAAGTAAGCTAAGACGCTTGCGTCTAGGGCAACTTTTTTGCTTTAATGGCAATAGTAATATAAGCGAGGGTAAGTTTTATGCTACAAAGCAAATACCAACGGGTGGGTGCGTTGGCCGGATTGCTATTGTTCTTGGGATCTTGGCTAACTGCATACTATAACCACTGGGTTTGGGCACTGCTAACAGCTGTCTTTGTGATTGCTAGCTTCTGGTTAGCACTAGACGGCGATACAAGCGAGGAGCTCAGCTCTAGAGTAATTAAAGGCTTCACTGTCGGATTAATTTCGGCTGTTGTTGGCCGAATACTTGGCTTGCTAAGCATGGCTTGGGCATTTGATAGTTGGACGGGCACTACTTCAGCTAAATATGACACCATGTCGGATCTTTTCAGGGTAATACTAAATGGTAGATTCTGGGTTAGTCTTGTAGCTATTTTTGCTGTTGGTTTAGTAGGGGCATTCGTAGCCTACGCTATCCCTTACTTCAGCGCAGAGAGGGAGGAAGAATAAGATGATACGGAAAAACGTAATGAGCGCACTTCTTGCTGCCGTAGCTACTGCAGTAGTATTAGTTGCTTACAATGCCTTTTGGCAAAGTTCATCAAATTCTCAAAGCGCAACAAATCGTATTAGTAGCTATCTTAAGTTAGATACGGCTGCCCAAGAATCCACCGGGGCAGATACTAACGTAGTTGGTACTGATAATGCTCAGGCTCAAGTTCAAACACAACCATCTCAAACTAGTACCGAAGCAGGTACTTCACAGAGCCAGGATCAGAGTTCAACTCAGCCTCAATCTGCTAACACTAGCGAACCTACAACCGTAAGTACTGCAGGTAGTGACAAGCCAGAAACAACCTATGTTGTTAAAGAAGGTGATACTTATGGTTGTATAGCAGAGAAATACTACGGTAGCTTTGAACATTATGTCGATATAATGAGGGTTAACCCTACCTCACAACGTGGATTTAGCGAGAGACATCTATATGTAGACGCGGTTCTAGTTTTGCCAGCAATTGCTCAAGCCAATCTAAAGCCTGCCAGTCATTTGTGCCAATAATTGGTAGCAAAATATAATAGCAGGGCTTCAGTGCCCTGTTATTAATTTTAGAAGAACAGCTGTTGTTTAGTAGAATATAGTCATGACTAGAAAGTTGAGCCAGGCGATGATCTTGATGTTGCTTATCCAAGTGAGTATTTTTAGCTTGGCAAGTGCTCAGTCAGAACAAATTTCAAGTAGTACTGTCACATACACCGCTGATGCAAGAA
This sequence comes from Candidatus Saccharimonadota bacterium, assembly GCA_020428535.1. Lineage (GTDB taxonomy): Bacteria > Patescibacteriota > Saccharimonadia > Saccharimonadales > JAGQMS01 > JAGQMS01. The sequence goes on along the minus strand of JAGQMS010000012.1, from coordinate 1,793 downwards.
CTGCGCGCATAGAAAAGCTTAAAAGCCAGTTTAAAGTTCAATTGAACGACAAAGAGAAGGAACTAATTTCTACTCGATGTACTTTAGCGCAAGCAAGGCTTAAAAGTATTGCCTATCAACTTGATGGCATTGAAAGTAGCCGAGGCGCCACATACGATGGCATAATTTCAACCTTGCTCGAAATCAATAATCGACTTAATGACCAGTTTGTCGATACTTCGAGCCTTGATCTTTTGATAGTTGACTACCAGTCAGTTGTTAAGAAATTTAATCTCTCGATAGAAGGTTATAGGCTGAGCCTAGACGATGCTACAAGTATTGACTGCAAAAATAACCCTGAAGACTTCAGGGCGGCCCTCGAAGGAGTGCGAGCGGCCAGAAAGCCTATTGTAGATTCATCACAACAGATAAACGACCTCACAAAAACTAATCTGAAGACGACATTTGAATCTTTAGCAGTTAGACTTGATATCGGAGCGCCCAATGGACAATGAGGAGCAAAAACTTTTGAGGAATAACCCGGTATTCATTATTAGTATTTCTATAGTTATTGCTGGCATAATGACAGCGGTAAGTGTTTTGTTGTATCTTCGCTCTGATACCAGGAAAACAATTGAACAAATACGGCAAAATAACCAAACTTCTATAAGCAACGAAGATATTTTACCGTCAGGTAAAATAACCTCTGAATCTTTAACTGCAGTCGAAAAAAATATCTCCGAGAAAATCCATGCATACGATGATGATGCTGACTTTAGCCCTGATTCGCTGACTGATGCTGCTCTCGGACTTTAACTCTTAGCCATTCGTCAAGTGAGCCACCGCCACCTCCTGATACACATACAACGATAGAATCAGACAGTTCCTTTTGAATATTGCTCCACAACTCATCGTCTAATTTTGCGGGTTGAGCAATTGTTGGGTCAGAAAGGTACTGAATCAAATCTTCGGGTGTAAGCACTTTTTGATCGGGGTTATCGCGATTTAAATAACTAGGTACCCAATATATTTTGTCAGCTCCAGAAAAACAATCCCGGTAGAGTTCTTTTACATAGTATTGCCGTCTGTTGGTTAGGGGTTCGTAGATAATTACTACTTTTTTACCCCTGGAATTAGCAATTTCTTTAGCAGCACTCAGACAGCCAACAATTTTTTCGGGTGTGTGTGCATAGTCAGAAAATAGATTTGCCGATAACTCCTCCATCCGTCTCTGTGTGCCAGGAAATCGATTCATTATCTCAATCAGCTGGCTCTGATCACTGCCAAATAACTTGCTTAGCGCTTTAACTACAAGCCAAGCATTTCGACGATTGTACAAACCCGGTAATGTTAATTGATTGAAATTTTCTTCTGGGCCTATGATTGTAATGGAGCTGTTTTCCTGGAGCCCAATTCTGTTAAAATCTTCATCCCACAAAATTGTCTGTTTAGACTGAGAAACGAATTCCCGAAATGCCTGATTGTATTCCTCGGGGCTTTGAAAGACTTCATGATGATCCCAGGCGATGCCACTTATTATTGAAAGCTCTGGATAAAAATGAAGAAAATTTCGATGGTATTCATCGCATTCATAAACAAAATATTCACTATCTGGATCAAAATGACCCATGTCCGCAAAACTCATTTTTGCACCCAACGAATGGCTAACACTAATCCCTAGTTCTTTCATAGCCCACAAGGTCATAGCAGCTGTTGTAGTTTTGCCCTGAGTACCAGCCGCCGCGATCATCTTTAGGCCTTTATCGTTGATTATCTGATTTAAACATGCGTCGCGCTCAGTTATTCTGATTCCA
>JAGQMS010000011.1 GCA_020428535.1 Candidatus Saccharimonadota bacterium | reverse complement strand
TGCAACACCTGTCACCGATCCAACTGAATGAAAAACTTCTTTCGAAGTTTGGCTATCGGGATTTCAAGCCTTGGTAAGGTTCTTCGTTTACCATCGAATTAAACAACACGCTCCACCGCTTGTGCGGGTCCCCGTCAATTCCTTTATGTTTTAAGCTTGCGCTCGTACTCCACAGGCGGGATGCTTAACGCGTTAGCTTCGCTACACACCGGGTCGATACGGTGTACAGCTAGCATCCATCGTTTACAGCGTGGACTACCGGGGTATCTAATCCCGTTTGCTCCCCACGCTTTCGTGCCTTAGCGTCAGGAATGAGCCAGTTATCTGCCTACGCCATCGGTGTTCCTCCCAATATCTACGGATTTCACTCCTACACTGGGAATTCCAATAACCTCTCTCATCCTCTAGTCTATCAGTTCAAAACATAGCAGTATGGTTGAGCCACACTATTTCATGCCTTGCTTTATAGACCGCCTACGCAACTCTTTACGCCCAGTAATTCCGGATAACGCTTGGATCCTCCGTATGACCGCGGCTGCTGGCACGGAGTTAGCCGATCCTTATTCGTCTGCTACTGTCATAATCATCACAGAAAAAAGCAGTTTACAACCCGAAGGCCTTCATCCTGCACGCGGCGTTGCTCCATCAGGGTTGCCCCCATTGTGGAAAATTCCCTACTGCTGCCTCCCGTAGGAGTCTGGACCGTGTCTCAGTTCCAGTCTGGCGGATCATCCTCTCAGACCCGCTACCGATCGTCGCCTTGGTGAGCTATTACCTCACCAACAAGCTAATCGGACATAGGCCGCTCCCAAACCGCCGTAGCTTTACTCCGAAGAGCACATGCGGTATTAGACTCTGTTTCCAGAGCTTATCCCTCAGTTTGGGGTACGTTCCTATGCATTACTCAGCCGTCCGCCGCTCGTGTACTTTACACACATCTTTCGACTAGCCATCTCTACTAAAAATAAAGTTTCGTAGACACAGACGTTCTTCTTTCGTTGAACGATTTTGAATTTTCTTATAGAAAATTCAAAGACCTGTGCTTGGCTGTCAAAAAATCTGTGTAAAGCCTTACCGCTCGACTTGCATGTATTAGGCACGCCGCCAGCGTTCATCCTGAGCCAGGATCAAACTCTTCACAAAAAAGAAGATAAACTTCTTCATATTAAGAATTAGTGAACACTAACGTATTACTAACAACTTATCTTAATGTCGATGTGAGATCGACATTTTTTTGACGTTGACTTGCACTATTCAATTTTTAAGGTACCGAATTTGAAGACGCCTAAAGCAATACCTCAATTTGTACAGATCAGAGATTACCAGAAAAAACAGATGTACGTCAACACTTTTTGTTGTGGTTTAGGCTACGTTAATTTAAACAAGTAAGTAAAAAGCAAAAGCGATTAATATCCCAACACCTAGACCGCCCAGTACTTCAACAGGGGTATGACCCTTAGCTCCGTGCATTTTTGTAGTCAGCGACTTACCAGTTTTGTCAGCCAGCTCTTTTATAGCAACCGACTGCTCCCCGCTTGAACGACGCACCCCAACAGCATCGTACATAATTAGTGCTGACACCACTAATGCTACTGCAAATAATGGATCATCTAGCCCGTTTCTAAGCCCGAGTAACATTGTCACAGAAGTAATAAGCGAGGTGTGCGAGCTCGGAAAGCCCCCAGAAGCATAAAGATCACTAACTTGTAGCCCGTCCTTACGCAGAAAGATTATGAACTTGAGACCTTGCGCAACCAACCAGGCCACCATTGGTACGATCAAAAGTTCATATTTTCTCATTCTGAATCTACTTCTCCATCCTCTTCATCAATATGCACTACAGCTAATGATACCACTGTGTCTTCTTCATTCATTCTCATTACCCTGACGCCCTGTGTAGCTCTTCCAAGCTTGCTAATTTCATTTGCGGCTACCCTGATAGTTTGACCTCCTGCTGTAATCAAGAGCAATTCTTCATTGCCGTCAGTAAGAGTCTGAACACTAACTAATTTGCCAGTTTTTGCGGTAACTGCCGCCGCACGAATGCCTACGCCTCCCCTTGCATGCGGAGTAAACTGCTCAATGCTAGTCCTCTTGCCGTATCCGTGTTCACTAATCACTACAATCTCAGACTTGGGTTTAACAAGGTCCATACTGATTACATTGTCATCTTTTCGGAGACGTATACCCCGAACACCTCTGGAGTTTCTACCCATGGAGCGCACATTCTTTTCATCAAACCGCATTGCTTGCCCCATCGCAGTAGATATTAGGATTTCATCTTCGCCACTACTTAATCTCACCCACTTCAGCTCATCGCCATCATCGAGCTTGATAGTAATCAAACCCGTGCTTCTTACGTTTTGATAGGCGGTGTATGGGGTCTTTTTAACCGTACCGCGCGCGGTACACATGAACAGATAGCCATTCTCTTCTTGCTTTGAGATTCCAATCATCGTAGTCACGTTTTCTTCTGGACTTAGCTGCAAGAGATTTACTATAGCAGTACCTTTCGCCGATAAGCCGGCAGAAGGAATTTCATAACCTCTCAGCCTAAATACTCTACCCCTGTTGGTGAAGAATAGGACATAGTCATGCGTTGAAAGACTCGCTACGTGTTCTACGATATCTTCTTCCCTGGTGGTAACGCCTCGCTTACCCTTTCCTCCCCTGTTCTGCTTTCGGTAATCTGAGGCAAGATTTCGTTTTACATAATTAGCTTTTGTCATGGTAATCACTACTTGTTCATCGGGGATAAGCTCTTCGTCACCCAGCTTACCAACTTCAGCATTGATGACTCTAGTTCTTCTTTCATCGCCAAATTTTTTGACTGACTCGTCGAGCTCATCAACAATAATTGCGTCGATCTTTTTTGGATCTGCGAGAATACCTTCGAGTTTATCTATCAACTTGAGTAGTTCGGCAAGCTCTTCTTCGATCTTGGCTCTTTCTAGAGCGGCAAGTCTTCGAAGTGGCATGTCTAGAATTGCTTTGGCTTGTATCTCAGAAAGCTTAAAGCGCTTGATAAGATTACTTTGGGCATCTTCACTAGATTGAGAACCTCGAATGATTTTTATTACTTCATCGATATTATCGATCGCAATCTTCAAGCCTTCTAAGATATGAGCGCGTGCTTTAGCGGCTTTTAGTTCAAACTCAGTGCGCCTCCTAACGACTACTCGACGGTGTTTTATAAACTCGACTAGAATCTCTTTCAAACCTAGAAGTTTTGGCTGTACTCCATCTATTAATGCAACAACGTTATAGCTAAAACTAGTTTGAAGGGGTGTCAGTTTGTAGAGTTGGTTTAGTACTTTATTCGGATACGCATCTTTCTTTAGATATATAACAATCTTAATTTCACCCCTTGCGCTTTGATCTCGGATATCTGAGATAGAGGTAATTCTTTTCGTTGTTACTAGTTCCGCCACTTTTTCAAGATATGCCGCCTTGTTCATGCCGTAAGGTACTTCGGTAATTACAATTTGTGCGCCTCTACCCTGATCGACGATTTCAGCTACACCCCGTACGACAACACTGCCTCGCCCCGTTTCATAGGCCTGGCTTAAGGTAGAGCCACCATAGACTATGCCACCAGTAGGAAAATCAGGACCTTTAACAAACTTTAACAAGTCAGCAGTTTCAGCATCCGGGTTTTCCATCAAATGTTTTGTGGCGTCGACAACTTCAGTTAAATTGTGTGGCGGAATTGATGTAGCCATACCAACCGCAATGCCAAGCTGGCCATTTAAAAGTAAATTCGGTAGTTTGGCTGGCAAGACAGAGGGCTCCATTTGTGAGCCATCATAGTTCTCGCGAAAATCCACAGTCTCTTTGTCAATGTCTTCAAGCATCGCCTCAGCATGCTGGTGCATTTTAGCTTCTGTGTACCTTTCAGCAGCGGCACCATGACCGTCCATTGAACCAAAATTACCCTGACCAATAATAAGCGGATAGCGCATATTCCAGTCCTGAGCCATTCTAACCATGGCATCATAGATTGCCACATTGCCATGAGGATGATACTTACCCATTACATCACCTGTAATTCGAGCACTTTTGATAGTTTTTCCATTACTACGAACGTTGTTCTCGTTCATAGAGTGTAGAATTCTTCTATGCACGGGCTTTAGCCCATCCCTGATGTCAGGAAGCGCTCGAGATACAATCACACTCATCGAATATCGCAAGAAATTATCTTGCATGACATTTTCTACATTACCGTCTTCAAGTACTCTATATGGAGCATTGAAATTAACCGTGGATCTTTCAACTTTTTTATTCAATTTTTTTGCCATATTCGCCTCCTACACGTCCAGATCTGTCGCAAACTTTGCGCGGCTTAATATAAAGTCTTTTCGAATTTCTACCTCTTCACCCATCAACATACTGAATACCATGTCAGCTTTTTCAGCATCCTCGACACTAACCTTGATTAACACTCTTTGTTCTGGGTCCATTGTAGTTTGCCATAACTCTGTATCGTCCATTTCACCCAGACCCTTAAACCGACCAATATCAGATATCCCAGCTTGTTTTTGAAGCGTATCGTTTGGATTGATAGTAGCCTTTCCGGCAGCTTTCCGATCCTCTACCATTTTGGCCAGTACTGTGTCTCTCTCTGCATCATCAAATACATATGCTTTGATGGTGGTACCACTCATCAACTTGTAAAGAGGCGGTTTAGCTAAATATATATGTCCCCCTTCAACAAGTGGTTTCATAAAACGATAGAAGAAGGTGAGTAGAAGTGTCGCGATGTGAGAGCCGTCAACATCGGCATCAGTCATCAGAATAATTCTGTTATATCGGAGTCTACTAATATCAAAATCATCTCCGATACCAACGCCTAAAGCCTTAACAATATTCACTATTTCATTATTGGCGAGCATTTTATCCAGTCTCGCTCTTTCCACATTTAGCACTTTTCCTCTGAGAGGTAGGATGGCCTGGAAATAGCTGTCCCTACCAGTTATAGCCGTTCCACCTGCCGAGTCACCCTCAACTAAGAACAGCTCAGCCTCATCGGGGTTTCTTGTTGCGCAGTCATTAAGCTTTCCAGGCATCGATGCGCCTTCAAGAACACCTTTTCTCAGGATGTTGTCCCTAGCTGCTCTAGCTGCTTTTCTTGCCCTGGCAGCAATAATGGCCTTATTGATTATCGATTTGGCCGCCGTAGGATTCTCTTCAAAAAAGTAGCTTAAATATTCGTTCATAACTCTTTCGACGTGAGTTCTGACTTCAGAATTACCTAGTTTACCTTTGGTCTGACCCTCAAATTGAGGCTCAGGTATCTTAACTAAAATAACCGCACATAGGCCGTCCCTAACATCTTCACCAGTTAAGTTCTCTTCTTTTTCTTTAAGAAGACTGTTCTTGCGAGCATAGTCATTAATCACCTTGGTTAATGCGCTCCTGAATCCAACAAGATGAGTCCCTCCCTCTGGGTTAGGAATGTTATTGGTAAACGCTTTAACATTTTCGGTGAAACTTTCGTTGTATTGTATAGCTATTTCAACATTGGAAGTATCAATCTGTTTTTCGCAATAAAATATTTTCTCATGTATTGGTTTAGTGGTCTCATTTAAGTGTTCAACATAAGCTGCGATACCACCTTCATAATAGTATTCGTCTCTGGTACCACTTTGTTCATCAATGGCTATAGTCTTAAGGCCTTTTGTCAAATATGCTGAATGCCTCATTCTATCGGTGATAGTTTCAAAGTTGAATTCAGTAGTTTCAAATATAGTTTCGTCAGGATAGAAGATTATTTCTGTACCTTTTTCTTTAGTATTCCCGACCACCTTTAGATCAGACTTTGGAGCACCTCGTTCGTATTCCTGCTCAAAAATCTTGCCGTCTTGAAAAACGCGAACTATTAGCTTTCTAGATAGTGCATTTACAACACTAGCGCCAACTCCGTGAAGGCCCCCGGAAACCTTATACCCGCCACCGCCAAATTTACCGCCGGCATGCAAGACAGTAAGCACCGTCTCAACGGTACTTTTGCCGGTTTTTGCGTGAATGCCGGTGGGTATACCCCTACCGTCATCCCTGACTCTAACTCCACCATCCGCCTGCAATTCAGCTTCAACATAGCTGGCATGGCCAGCGATTGCTTCGTCGATACCGTTGTCAACGATTTCCCAAACCATGTGGTGCAAGCCAGTAGCGCTTGTACTACCGATATACATACCCGGACGTTTTCTAACAGGCTCCAAGCCTTCAAGTACTTGAATCGAGTCAGCACCATAATCAGCAGATGTTTGTTTGCTCATATCCCTCCAAAATCAGTGGCAAATCGCCTTATTTCTTAAGATTCAGTATAACAGATCTGCACTAGTCCGTACAAGAGACTAAATTAGTATTGATTGAACACATCAAAATATGTTTGAATAAGCATGAGAGGAATACTAAAAATAAAATGTTTAAAAAATTAGTCTCAAATCTCCCCTTCAACCCCGGGATGCTAAATCAGATAGCGTTCTACGGCAAACGGCTTCATCAAGAAGAGTCTTTGAGACGGCTCAGTTTATTTTTCATGTCGGGTACATTATTAGTGAATCTAATGGCCGTCATCTCTCCGGCGCAAAATACTTTAGCATCAAGTGCAAACGATATTGTCTATGGGGCAACTTCAAAGCAGGTAATCGTAAATGCTCTCCAAAATGGGGTGGATACCGCGGGTAGAAAAGATATTAGAGCAATTTATGATTTCTTTGGGATCACTCTAGATGATGTAAAAAACGCTTGTCAGGTTAATTTATACCCATCAAGCGACCTGCAAACATATAATACTTCTCAAGCACCTGGATGCGCCGATCAGAGGCTGAAGAGCTACACAGGATCATTAATTACAGATGGTCGGTTTATGACGGCCCAAGCCGGAAATCCACATTACAGCTACATAAAGTCGGCTGAAGATAAAGCATGGCTAGACAAGCCACAAGATATACCTGGTACAGGAACTAGAATATATTATCGGCCGTTACAGGTCTGGGGTGAATGGTATTCAACGAACCAAGTTATAAGTGGTTACGCGAGTGGCAATGGCATGCTTAAGGGAAAAAGATTCTGGATTCTTCTGAAAGGTTGCGGGAACATTACTTTTGAAAGATTTAACGTTGTACCGAAAATTGAAATTTCAAAGTCTAAAGCAACGCCCGCACAAACTGTCGCAACCAATGGAATGTTTGATTACAGAATTCAATACCGCAATAGTGGCAGTGCAACTGCATCTAATGTTGTGATCGAAGATACTCTTGCACCAGAATTCGAGTTTATTAGTCAATCTTCTTCAGACTTAAGCTTTAATCAAAGTGGGCAAAAACTTACATGGACCCGACCCCTACTACCTATTACTGAATGGCAGGATATTAAGGTTACCGTCAAAGCAAGAACAATATCAGAAAGAATTAAAACCGTGTGTAATGTGGCCTCAATCCTGGCGAGTGGAATAGGCCAAGTGACGAGTAGTAATGCCGACAACGAAAAGTGCATAACAATTGATAATAGGTGCCCAGGAACTGATTTAATTATCCCCGACGGAGGCGTTGAGAAATGTAAGTTTATCTGCCCTGATGGCACACAGGTAGATTATGATAAAGCATCGTCCTGCCCCGTACCTACTGCGCTTTGTCGTTCGCTTCAGATAATTGGATCAAGTTCCTGGAACAAAAGAAATTTCCAGGCGGACTTAGAGCTAAGTAGCGCTGCTAGATTGGAATCTGTCAGATTGCTGATTAACGATCGTGAAGTTAAGAACTTTGGGTCAGTAGATCAATCAACTTCACTGGTGGCAAACGACGTGAACATTGGAGATTCACACTACATTGCTAAACTTGCAGTGCAAGCAAAAAACGGTACCACCTATAATTCTGGAAACAGCTGCGAAGTAGACGAAACCCCTGTCCCACAATTCACCAGGATCTCAAATAGCAAGAAGGTGCGAAACATAACTCAGAACACTGACTTTTCTAGTCAAGTAAATGCAAAAGCTGGTGATGTATTGGAATATCAGATCAACGTGACAAACAGTGGGAATATAGATCAGTTAGACTACGTTATACAGCCTGACACTTTGGGTGATGTATTGGAATATGCTGACATAACCCAGCAGAATGATGCTCTATATAACAGTGTAGATGAGAAACTTTCATGGCCGGCGACCACTATAGTGGCAGGTTCAACCGTTACGAAAAGCTTCCGTGTTACTGTTAAATCACCGATTCCTTCAACCCCCGCTTCACTTTCTGACCCACTTTCTTTCGATTACAAAATGAACAATTTCTTCGGCAATAGCGTTACAGTTGATGTATCTAAGCCAACTCCTGCTAAAATTCAGCAGAATGTCTCCGCCCTTCCTCAAACAGGTGGTGAGTCGGCGCTTATTTTCACTTTCATTGGGGTACTCATAATTGCATTCTTCTACTCAAGAACGAAGCTTCTATCTAAAGAGATAGATGTAATCAGATATGAATACTCTAGAGGAGGGCAGGATTTATGAGCGAAAAGCTAACCCATGTTCATGAGGCACATGAGAATGATAAAACAAACGAGATTGCCGAAAAACGTAAAGCTGAAATACTTAATGATGCTCATGAGAAGGCAGAATCCGCCAGAAATGACCACGCTGAAAACTTAAAAAATCTACGCCAAGTAGTAGAACAAGAGGCCAAAGGTAAAGAACAGCAAGAGAGCGCTAGAGTTGAGGAAAGCGAGCCTGAAGCTGGCAATACTTATTGGTACAGCAAAGAATATCGCGAACTCGCTTATAAGCAATTACTTAATCGGGTAAGAAAGCACCTCAACCCTGCAGATAAATTTACTAGCAAACTCATACATAATACTAGTGTGGAGAAGGTGTCTGAGTTTAGTAGCAAGACGATAGCTAGGCCTTCAGGTGTATTAATGGGTAGTCTGTTTTCCTTTATATCTAGTTTAAGCACCTACCTTTTTGCCAAACAGCATGGATACGATATGAGCTTTGGTATATTCATTATCGCATTTGCAGTTGGGTTTGCGGTTGGGGTAATTATTGAGCTATCAATCTACTGGGTGAGACTTCTCCTTAGTAGAGATTAGTTTCTAATCTGAAGCGTGTCGTTGTGACTAAGTTCACCTTCTTTGCCCTTATGTGGGGTTGAGGTATCGTTGTGTGCATGATCTTTTTTATGCCTACTTACTGAATCTCTTAGCTGGTCAGCAAGGCTACCATTAGATGTTCCTGGCTCTCGATCTGCAGGAGAGATGTCCTTCTGTTTGTTTTCTATTATTCGTCGCGATTGCAATTTACTTTCTTCATCAACTTTATTCTCATCTGCCCTAGAACTGCTTAACTCATTCGAGCTACTCAAATCTTCTGTCTTTACGGGTCTATTGACTATAGATACACCCCCGTCTGGGTTGCTAGAGGGAGGAGTAACTTGTTTTTGATTATCTTGAGTTCTAGCGCCATTGCCCGGGACATTGTTTGTCGGCGTAGAGGTACTTGGGGTTATGGGAGCTTTTGATCGCTTTGCAAGCCAATCGTCAAGGAATGATGGTTGTTTTAGAGGTGATGGTGCTTGTGCTGAATTAGGTAAGCCTGTAAGGTTTGGCTGCTCTGGTGCATTATTCGTTGCAGACTGCTGTGTTGGTTCTTTTACGCTTAATCGCTCGACTAGTTCAGCCTCTACCTGAGCTCTGGGCCGTCCATACTTGGCCGCAGAAAGCTTTTTTAGGGCGTCCTCGAGCTTTTTATTGTTGGAAGGGATATATGGTAGGGCTTGCATTGAAAAAGGCTGTGTAGGGATTCCTCGCACTAAAGTCCTTACGACCATGTTTGCGTTCGGTACCCTTTGAAGATCATCCGAGTCAAATATTGGTTGCATTATCTTTTCAAGAGCCTCTGCATCCTGCGTTCCAACTCGGAATGAGATAATCGTACCAACGTTTCCAAAAACAGCATCACGAATCTCATCTGTAAGCTGAGTTGTGAATTGGTTAGCGACAACTAGATTTAGGCCAAACTTTCTTGCTTCGCTCAAAATAGTTGCAAATGAGTCAGTTGAATAATTCTGAAACTCATCAACATACAAACAGAAATCAGGGCGTTGTGAAGCATCTACGTCAGATCTGCTCATGGCAGCCGCCTGAAACTGCATAACAAAGATCATGCCCAATAATTTTGAGTTTAGCTCTCCGGTTTTTCCTTTGGATAAGTTTACAAACAGAATCTTTTTCTGATCCATCACTTCTCTCAAATTGAAAGCGCTCTTAGTCTGACCAATAATGTTTCTCATCATGATATTGCTCAGGAAGGCACCGAACTTACTGATGAACCAGCTCTTAACTTCACCAAAATCGTTTGATCTCTCGCTGGCTGGCATTTCTTTTTGCCAAAAGTCTAATACCACTTGATCAGTTACATACTGAAGTTTTTCGGCCACATAGCTTTTGTCATTGAAAAGTTTAGGGATGTCAACGAGAGTTCCACCAGTGACATTCGGGTCTGGCCCAGCCATCACCGTCATAGCTGCATTTCTAAAAAGATGTTCGTAACGAGGACCGATTATACCTTGTCTCTGTGGATCATATAATTTGTAAAGCATATTAATTGCTTCTTGGACAAGGAAGTCTTTCTGCTCTGGCTTGTGAAACTCAAATATATTTAAGCCCATCGGATAATCCATATCTGATGGGCAAAAGTATATTATGTCTTCCGTTCTTTCCTTTGGAACAAGCCCCATTAATTTTTCAACCGTATCGCCGTGCGGATCTATAAAACAGAAACCATCACCGTTTAGCATGTCTTGAACTGCACAATTTTCCAAAAGCACTGATTTCCCCACACCTGTCTGTCCAATAATATAGACATGCCTCCTTCGATCTTCTGGGTCTAGATTAATCCTCTTCTTTGTGCCCCTGAAGACGTTGTAGCCTAATACAATACCCCTATCAGATACATTTCTAGGCCCATCAGTCTGTTTAGACTGCTGCCTTTCGAGCTGAGTGGTGGGTATACTCTTCTGATCCGGGAAATGGAATAATGTTGCTAACTCTGTTGTGTTGAGGATATTCTTATTGTTCTCCTGAGGAAACATCCTCAAAATATAGCCTTGGACGAATTTTTCTATATCTTTTGCGGTGCTATATTTGAATCCATTCCTCCCTGGTGAATCATATAGAGAAAATGTTGCAAAAACACTATTTAACAGGGTCAGTGATCTATGATTTTGTGGCGAAGAGACCACCACGCGAATCAGTACTTCAAACCCAGCCGATCTAGTCTTTTCGTCGATAGAATCGACTATTGCTTGGTCCAATGAAGAAAGAGGTTTCTGCTCATCCCCTTTAGACTCTGGAGGCTTTGTTGGAGCAGTAGCGACCATCTTTAACATATCTAAGGCACCAGATTTCTTATCATTACCCTTTCGCTTCTTTGAAGAGACGGATTTTGCATGTTTGATCCATTCACTTTGGGCGGGGCGTAGAAGGATCTGTATTCCAACCCCATCATCTTCCTTTAAGCCAGAGAGCGAGTTCAGTAATGATTGCATTGTATCTCTTTTGATTTCTTGGTAGTTGGCAACCGGATACGCATAATCTTCCTTGAGCAAAACTTCTCCTCCAACCGTTCCAGAAATCTTACCCACTGGGCTGAATATATTGTGATCTGGTACTTCTTCAAGCCGAGTGGATGGATAGGCACTTGTTATGGCTTGTTCAACTATTGGGATCATTGGTAGAGGTACAGATATATAAAAATTTACAAATCCTTTAGTGGCGACTACTTCTATGCCTATGTGACGTTGGCCGTATATCTTGGTCTTAAAGCCCTTTTTGTTTATGCTAGCGAGCAGGTTATACATTGTGGTCGCCCTAGATACATTTTCATCGGCAACATCTCTTGCATCCCTTGTTTCGCTGTCTATATCGTCACTTATTGGAGGTAAGTGAATTAGTAAAGTCACCATTTTAAACGCACGTTCATAGTTCTTTGCTTCACGCATTAGTTTTCTTGACTTTATCAACCAAACAGATACCGCCACAGGTATTAAAACAATAGTCGCTAAAATTATGATCGGCCAGCTCATTTACTAGAACCTTTGTCTTCTTTTGGCGCATCCTTATCAAAACGTTTCTTGAGATAAACCGACTTGAGCTTGTTTAGCTCGTAAGACTCAGCGTACGGATCATGTGATGTCAGGCTAATAATTTTTTTCGCTCGGTCGACCCACTCCTTTTCGATCACATCGTTATCTCCGGCGATCAAGTATTGATCACCAGGATTGTAATCGGTGGCTTGTTGCTGAGATGTATTACCCATAGATTGATCTTGGGGCATTGAAGGTAATGCGCTATGGCTACCTGGCAAGCCGACAGGATCGCTTTTTACAGGCTCATCTGCGGATGAGCCTTGCGTAGCTTGTGGCAAATTGAAACTTGGTATCTGTTGATCGTTATTCATTAGCTAGTCAAATTATAGCGTAGTTCATGATAGCTATCTAGATTGAGATCTGCGAAGTATATAAAATAAAACACCAATTATGGTTACGGCAATAGATACCTGTAGTAGACTAAGCTGCTTTAAAGAACTCAGTGCTACAAGATAACAAGACCCTATCGCAATGGCCAATGACCAATAAATTTTAATTAAATTAGAGGCTATCCTGAAAGTAATACTAAAAACTGTGCTAAATAATGAAGTAAATAACAATGTGTAAAACCCAAAGAGAACTAATGGCCTATCGATGGCGGGTTGTACAAAATTTAAAAATAATAAAAATAATAGGATTGAAAATGCGGATATATAAATTGATAGGTAATTTTTTTTCATAACAAAACAAAAAGGTGCATGTTAGTTAAGTCTAAACATGCACCCTACCCATATACAAGACCCGTCATGAAAATCCACTGCTAATTATAAACTATTGAGCGCTTTCATTTAGGCGGGTCGACTGACCGCTCTTTATGCAAGAGCGTTAACCGTACCGTATGGCCGTTTTTGTTAGATTTTTGTTTTTGTCTAACTAAAAAAATTCTAGCACAACTCCATTTTTTAGTCAATATTATTGTTGTCATTTTTATGCATTTGATCTGTTGGTGTTAATTATCAGGATATATTCTGTAAATATATTAGTTGTAATACACACTACATTGTTTAAACTTATAATTATTTATCGTGGGTATTTATCGGCGAACTTCGTTGAGTAATATTTTTAATTTTTTACGGTATGTGAAAATCAATTTATTCATTAATTATTTGTCATCAAAAAGCAATAAAATTCATATTAAATTTGGTAAATTTGAATTGTTTAAGCGGCCTTGGTGGTTTATGGACTTATAATTGATTTAGATAATATTGCATAAAAAATTCGTGACTTAAGTTTCAAAAATCCACTAACTACGATTTTTAAAATTTTTATAACCTATTTTCGATAACATTAATTTTGACCCGGTACTTAAATTTTATTTATCATTCGCCTTTTCGTAGTGATTGTCTGGAAAATAGAAATAATAAGATACTTAGATTTTATTTGGCTTTGGAGCACGGTCGTCACCCTCTTTGCTTAACTACATATTATTTTTGCAAGTGCGTGCTAACTCATAGCTAAAATGTAAGAGCACTTATTTGAAAATATTTAATATAAATACGATTACGTGCATATTTGAACCTTCAGAAATTTAATAGTTTCAGTACTGCAATTAAATGGTGTTTGATCTTTCCACAGCTAACAAAAAATCATACAAAAATAATAAAGAATATTGTTGACAAGCTTATGCTTGAGGTTTATATTTACTCTTAGCACTTGAATAAAATAAGTGCTCAAAAACAAAAACGTATCTGTAACAACGGCTCCTCGCAGGCCGTTGTTCTTTTTTTACCTAAATATATAGACATTGCTAAGTGCAAGTTATAAAGTAACAATTATGAAAACGGGGATATATTCTTCGGACGTATTTGGGAACATAATTGAGTTCCAGTGTAAGGTCACCAAGGGGCTGCCTTCTGTGCAGATTGTTGGCCTAGCTAGCAAGTCTATTGACGAGGCGAAGGACCGCGTTCGGGCAGCATTCCATAGTGCCGGTTTAGATTTTCCAAAAGGTAGAGTCCTGGTAAATCTTTCACCCGCCGATCTCCCCAAAGAAGGATCATCATATGACCTCCCCATAGCTATTAGCATCCTTCAAGCTAGTGGCCAAATTAGGCCCTTAAATTCCAAAATATTTGCAGTCGGCGAGATGTCTTTAGATGGCTTAGTACTTCCTGTTAAGGGAATTATCGGGCGAATATCAAAATGTCCGAAGGACATTTCTGCCGTTTTAGTGTCTAGCGATAATTACTGGCAAGCTAAAAAAGCTACCGACAAAAGAGTTATACCGATACAATCTATAAGAAATTTTGTAGAGATACTCAGTGGTCTAAGTTCTCCCAATATACCGAAAGATGCTTCGCCGACAAGATTAGCCACGAATTATGACGATGCATTCAGCGAGATACGTGGCCAAGAGCTTGCGAAGCGGGCTATTATACTTGCCGCCTCTGGCCATCATAACGTGCTTCTATACGGCCCACCGGGTACCGGAAAAAGTATGCTTGCAAAAGCTTTCGTAAGCCTCTTACCTAATCTCAGTGAAAGTGAGCAGCTTCAGACTACTCATATTCATAGCCTTAGGGATTATTCAAAAGATGAGATGCTTGTCAGACCTCCTCTAAGAGCGCCACATCATAGTTCTAGTAACGTATCGATTATCGGCGGCGGCGCGAAGGCAAAACCTGGAGAAATTAGTTTGGCGCATAATGGAGTACTGTTCTTGGATGAATTGCTGGAGTTCCCCCGTAGCTGCATAGAAGCTCTTAGGCAACCATTAGAAGATAGAGAGATACACATATCACGGGCCGAGCATAGCATCACATATCCGGCGTCATTTACACTGATAGCCACTATGAATCCCTGCCCTTGTGGTAACTTAGGCTCATCTAAGCCCTGTACATGCACAGCCTATGCCATTGAAAGCTACCAAAAACGTCTTTCGGGCCCATTATTAGATAGAATTGATATTTGTATCAAAGTTGATGAGGTGCCAATCGATAGTCTTCTTAAAGAAATCAAACCCGAACCAATTCAAGACCTTAGAGATAAGATTGAAGCAACTCTAAGGTTGCAGCACGAACGTAACGGCGGTAAATACAATTCTGAGTTATCGAATAAACAGATTAGAAACATAAAGATCGACAACGATGCGAGGTTACTTCTAGACTCAGCAGCAACTAAAATGAAATTATCACCACGTTCATATTTCAGAGCTCTCAGGGTGGCACGTACAATTGCAGACCTAGATAAAAGAGATGAGATCACTACGTCAGATATTGCAGAATGTCTGCAGTATCGGCAATTCACACACTCTAATTAGTTAAAAACAATTAGCTTGTTGACCTTCGGTGTCTAATCTGTTAGAATTAAGCGCTGAAAAAGGAGCCACATAATTAACAAATTTACACGTCTTAACGAAGCAATTCGTGCACCAGAACTTAGGGTAATTGATGAAAACGGCAATCAGATTGGCGTAATCAGCAGAAACGAGGCCTTACGGCTGGCACGAGAAGCGGAACTAGACCTAGTAGAGATTTCACCTGAGGCGAATCCACCAGTAGCAAAAATTGTTGACTGGGGGAAATACAACTACCAAAGGATGAAACAACTAGCTAAGAACAAGCGCAACGCTAAGACAAGCGAACTAAAGCAAATCCGATACGGACTCAAGATTAGTGACCACGACATAAATGTCAAAGGTCGCAAAATACAAGAGTTCTTTGAGGATGGACATAAAGTTCGGTTAACAGTGGTGTTCCGAGGCAGAGAGTTGGCCCATAAAGAACTTGGCTATACTTTGCTCGAAAAAATTATCAATTTCCTGGGCGAGAACGTGATCAAAGAGCACGAACCACAATTCGCCGGGAAGCAATTAAGCGTAGTTGTAAGGAGTAATGGTAATGCCAAAACTAAAGACCCACAGCGGGACAAAGAAAAAAGTACGACTTTCTAAAACTGGCAAAGTACTCGTAAGACGATCTGGCGGTCATAAGTTCCTGGAAAAGAAGCGAGCTAATCGAAAACGAAAGTACTCTGGTCTGCAAGAATTATCAGGTAAAATCGTCAAGACTATCAAGAAACGACTAGCAGCTTAAGTAGCTGGAAGGAAAATATCATGAGAGTAAAAAGAGGCGTCACAGCAAGGGCGCGGCACAAGAAGATACTAAAGGCCACTAAAGGCATGACACTATCTCGCCGAAACAGTTCACGATTAGGCAGACAGGGTGTAGTTAAGGCCCTTCAGTATGCTTATAGAGATAGAAGAAACCGTAAGCGAACTATGAGAAGTCTTTGGAATACGCGCATTAATGCAGCGGTTCGTGAACACGGACTCAGCTATAGTGTATTTATGAATAAGCTAAAAACCACTGGCATCGTTCTTGACCGCAAAACACTTTCAGAGCTTGCCGTAAACGAGCCAAAAGCCTTCGAAGCGATAATCGCAAAAGTAAAGTAAGTCTTAGGGATTTACAAATTAAAAACAACCCTTTTGATAGGGTTGTTTTTTATTGTGGGGCAATCCGTAAGCCGGGTTCTGTTTTAGTCGATCATCTATCTAGGCCTAAAATTGCTCTTAGGCTCGAGCGGATTATTTTACGTACGACCATGGCGAGCACCTTCTAGGCCGTACTACCTTGCAGCAAGCAGGGTTTACCTCTTCATGCACGTCACCGTGCAGAACTGTGAGCTTTTACCTCACTCATTTCACCAGTTCCGAGCGTCCGAATTTCGGGCGCTGGTTGTGTCGTTTCTGTGGCACTTTCCCTAAAGTTTCCTTCGGTTGCCGTTAACAACTGCTATGCTCTTGTGCTGCCCGGACTTTCCTCCCCGCACCTTTATTCGCTAACAAAAGCCCGCTCTCTTCTTTATCTCTGAGATCCCCTTACCATGATGTTTTAGACGTTTTTCGCGACTCATGGCAAGTGCTTTTGTTAGATAAGCCTCGTAATACACCACTACCCAGGGCCTACCGTAAATAGTAGATTTATTTTCGCCAGAGTTGTGTTGATAAAATCTATTCTTAAGATCTTTTGTGCTACCTACGTAGAAGTCTCCGGTTTTCTCGCTTCTTAGGACGTAAACGTAATACATATAGTTGATTTTATCAGAGCGAATAAAGGTACGGGGCGACCGACCGATTGCCTCACGCTATGTATTTTAGCACTTATTTGTTGATATTTGCGTCTAAAGCTTCGTTGACAAGTGAATCAGCGAGCTTATTCAGTTCTCGAGGTACGTGGGTGAAAGTAATTTTTTCAAACTTTGCTATCAAGTTTTTTATGGCATCATGAATTGGCCAAAGATCTTTATTTCGGATTTTATAAATACCCTTCATTTGATTGATGACCAAGAGTGAATCCATATATACGTGGAGCTCTCGAATACCCAACTCCAGAGCCATTTCCACACCGCCCTTAAGCGAATGGTATTCGGCTTGATTATTGGTGGTTATCCCAAGATATTTACCATTACTTTTTACAACATTATCCGCCATGTCCAAAATAGCATAGCCGCCTGCCGATGGCCCCGGATTACCCCTAGAGCCCCCATCAGCATAAAGCTTGGCGACCTTTGGATATTTTTCTTGAATTGATTTGCTTGATTCATTGTGGAACTCTGTTTGCTGTAGGCCCTGTACACCTTGGATATCTGCCAAAGCAAAATCCCGTTCAGCACCTTTGCTGAAATCGTATGCTTTTAAAAACCATTGTTCGCCCGAATGCCACTCCGTTGAACCGAACCATATATTAACAGGTGTTACTTCCCTATCGTCAATTTCGCCTCGGTGGTTTTTGTATGTGATCTTAATTGACTTTTGTTTTTGTTCCATATTCATTAGTATACAAAATTTATCAAATATAGATAGACCTTGGTCGGGATGACAAGACTTGAACTTGCGACCTCTGCACCCCCAGCGCAGCGCGCTACCAACTGCGCCACATCCCGAAATATAAAATGTGGGAGCCGTTCCGTAGACTACCTGCTGGTGGCTACGTGGGTGTTCTCATACTTAGGGCTTCCCCTGAGTGGATATTGAATTCCCATATCTGATCAAATGTTCAGATAATCATATAGAACGGCCTATATCCCACAAGTAATATTATATCCTAAACCAATATTCGTATGATGAAACTTTGGATAGCCGTGACCACCGGAGCAATAAAACTCCAAGCCAAGAAAATAAATATGAATAGCCCAGCAATGCCGAATCCCTCAATTCTATCCATAACTTTTTGCATTGGTTCTGGTGCGAAGGCGTAGAGAACCCTTGAACCGTCTAATGGGGGCCAGGGTACTAAGTTGAAAATTGCCAAACTAACATTTATTACCAAAAAGAAGTTTAGAAGATCGTATATTAGACCACTGCTGATATGCATAAACATTCCCGCCAAAAATGCTAATGCTAGATTGGATATTGGCCCCGCAGCAGCAACCATGGCCGCACCAAATTCACCGAATTTAACTGAATACGGATTAAATGGTACTGGCTTTGCAGCTAAAATTGGTGGTTGGCCGAGCAAAATCATAACAGCCGGCACTAAGACAGTGAAGATAGGATCGATATGCACCATCGGGTTTAAACTCAACCGCCCCTGGTGTTTTGCAGTATGGTCGCCTAATAGATAACTCATCCCCGCATGAGATGCCTCATGCACAGTCATGGCTATCAATAACACGGGTATGAAAACGACTAAATACGTCAAAGTCATACTTTAAGTATACCCTACCCCTTATCAGATCTTGACTATCATCTCTGTTACGTGTAAAATAAGCACCTGACTAAAGGAATAAATCATGCAGAAATGTGAATTAACTGGTAAAGGCAAGCAATACGGGAATAATGTCCCTTTCTCCTTGCACCGAACAAAAAAAGTTTGGAAGCCAAATCTCCAGAACAAAACAATTATTGTTGATGGCAAGAAAGTTAGAATGAAGATCAGCACTCAGGCTATTCGCACCCTCAAGAAAAAAGGCATCCTAGCCTAACTTTTAAGAATTAGGTAAGAATTTACGGCATTGATCAAAAGATGTTTAGACGTTGATTTTAAACGTCTATTATAGTATAATAATACATAATTATATGCCAAAACGTAAAATACAAAAAATTGAATCCCCAGAATCTAATGTTAGACCACCAAGAGGACGTTTACCAAGGCTAGCAGTCTTGCCTCTCCTAGCAATTGCCCCTTTGACCGCCTGTGGGGATACATACAGTGCTAAAAAGCACGATTCAATAAGCATAGAATCTGATAGAGATTTTTCAAGTGGAGAAGATCAAATTGACACCGCCCCAACACTATCTGTTTTGGACACTCAAAAGATTATTGATCCAATTGAGATTCATGAACTAAGCCCCCCGGAAAGAATCTCAAATACAGAATTCAAAATTGCTGTATTTGGCGACTCAATAGTGAATGGGTATAAAGTTTGTGGAGGCGGTGAGGCCTGGCCGAAAATCACTCAAGATATTTTGAACTCAAGTGGTGATCATTCACAAAATGTAGTGATTTCAAATTTGTCAGTGCCTGGAGAAACTATAATTTCCCCCACTCCCGAAAATTGGCATGACCAGGAAGGAAATAACTTAGGAGGAAGTGTGATCAATAGAGTTGTTGAGCAAATTCCACCTAACATTAAAAAAGAGGATTTACCAGATATGGTAATTATTGTTCCGAGTATTAACGAGTTTATACTTTCAGGTAAACCGACAGATGATGAAAAAGTTCAATATGCTTTGGATGCTCTAAGTTTTATCAATAATTATCTCCGTGGTATTGGAGTCCAAAAAGTCCTATTTACCCAGATGCTTAGACCGTCGAATGGGTGGAGTGCGCCACAAAATATTGAAGAAATTCAAAATTTAATTACGTTGTTTAACGCGAAACTAAATCAGGTATTTAATGTAAACACTCTTGAGGGCAATAATTTAGATTTTGACAACCCTATTGGCTCAGACAGCCAATATTTTGTAATTAACCCAGATACCGCCTGTCTGGCCGATGGTTTGCACCCTAACAGTGATGGTCAATCCGTAATAGGAAAAGAAGTTGCAAGACATATTGATGACTAAAACTCCAACCAAATACTTCGTGGTTTGAACACCCTTACTGAATAATCAGATAGTCGAAAGTGAATGTAGTTGAGGCAGTCGGCGCATCTAAGAAATGGACCACAAAACCGTTTGTGGTTGTATCTACGTAATATTTCACACTGGCGCTTCCCTGATTCTTTGCAGTCAACGCAATCCTCGGCACAGCCCCATAGGCACTACTGAATGTTACTGTAGCTTGAGCTCCTGAGGATAGATCATATGTTGGCATGTTCTTGGTGCCTGATGTATAGGTAATAGTTCCAGCTGTGTCATTACCTTCTATAGATACTGTTCCGTTCTGACCTACTACAGTGTTGGCTCCTAGTACTACAGTTGGTGTAGCTCCAGCGGTGATGATCTTTCCATTAACTGTTAGGTTGGCTACAGTTGTATCACCGGTTACTGAGAGGTTATTGAGTTCAGCATCTCCTGCTACCGTTAGGTTACCGTCTATTTGAGCATCTGAAGCTACGTGGATATTACCTGAGAATTCACCTGATTCAACTACTGATAGACGAGCATCTATTGATTGGACTTGGACGTCGAGTTCTTTTAGGGCAAGTGAATTTAGTACAGTCACCTTACTGTACTGAAGTGTTTCAACTTGACCTTGTTGGTTATATAAAACATATGATGCGCCACCGACCGCGGCAACTTCTTCAGCGATAAATCCTACCTGAAGAATGCCCTCTTGGTCATCTGAAACACCGTGGTTATAGTAGTAGTTAACAGGTCGAAGTTGTCGGAGAGTCTGTAAACCGTTCACCATGTTAGTAATAGTATTCTTGTACCTAATCGATGAAGGCGTACAGTTCCTTAAGAAGCCCAGACCATCTTGGCATAGATTAGTTGCGCTCGTGGCGGCTGCTTTTTGTGATGTGAACCCAGCTGTAGAATCGAAAGTCATACCCAAACCGCCTGCCCCACCCGGCCTAACAATTAGCTGGCCCGTAGCGTCAATGTATCCATTCGTGCCATTATGATGAATCCTTGTGTAGTTACCGCTAGAACCAGTAGTAGTTGCAGCCGTCCCACTTTCCCTAACATATAAATCTCCGCCATTAATATCAAGATCTGCAGAGTTGTAAGTATCTAGCTCAGTTGAATTTACTGCGTATAAACCTAGGCTGTACGTTGAGTTGTACCAACCGGTCGTTCCACTGGATCTAAACCAAGCGCTTGCACACACAGAGCTAGCTACTCCACAGCTGAATCCTGTTTCTACGCTTGAGGCGGTAATCAACCCACTGAATGCCGATGTTCCGGTACCGCTTACAGTTAGATTGCCAGCGAATGTAGCGTCACCTGCATTTGTTACTGACAATTTGACAGATCCGTTTGCACCAGTACCCGTTGCAGAATAGTCTTCTCTAAATATTCTGAGAGTTCCCGAACTGTTATCAAAGTTCCATAAATTGGTATTACCAGAAGAAACTAGCTGTAGCCTATTACCTGCTGTGGTGCTTATAAGCCCGTTAACTGTGAGTGCCCTACTGGTTACTGGTGAGGTGCCTAGGCCAACATTCCCACTCGTATCAATGGTCAGTCTAGTATTCTCACCATTAGTTTTAAGATATAGCTCACCTGAGCTCATTAGGCTTCTATCGCTGAGTGTAGTACTCCCTGCTCCAGTTACTACTCCACCTAGGAAGTAGCCTTGGAATAGTCTTTGAGTTTGAGTAGTGTAGTCAGAGGCAGTGGCGCCAAGGTTAGAGACGTTTTGGTACTTGGTGACCGTTCTAGTTGCTTCAAAGGTTACAGCAGGAGATACGGTCACACTAGCTGCAGTGCCCCCAGAGACTATTCTAGTGTAGTAGTCTTGACCGGCATTATCTATGAAGATGATGTCGTTGTTAGCAAATGAGGTAGTGCCGGTGAATGTAAGTGTTGTGGTGTTGGTACCAGTACCACTTGTTGTGGCTGTAGTAGCCGTTGCCGAGTTAGAGCCGAGGATGTTGCCTGTAACAGTAATATTCCCCCCATCGGCAATTGTAAAGACAGCTGAGCCGTTGTCGTTGGCGACGAAGATGGCGTCTGTTGAGCTTGAATTGTCTACCGTTAATCTACCGGCACTTGTTGTGCTTGTTCCAACTGCAATGCGGTCAGTGGAAAGGTCACCATAGATTGAATTACCAATATTCAAAGCCTCACTACCTGCAGATACGTTATAGCCTATGCCAATACCTAGGTAACCGACACTTGTGGCATAGCCTATTGCTATAGCTCCTTCGCCTGTGCCGGAGGCAGTGTGGCCAATAATTACTGAGTCTCCTCCAGTTGAAGATGCACTATCACCTATTGCAATACCACCACTGCTAGTTGTGCTGGCGTTAGCATTGCTACCTATAGCTACACCACTTCCGGCGTTGGCTATTGCTCCGTAGCCTACTGCGACATTGTTTGTACCACCACCGGATTGGTAGACAGATGCACCACTACCAAATGCTTCACTTTGGTATACACCCTGACTGTTTGAGAAGTAGGCAGTATTGCCACTTAGTAAGAAGTTACCGGTTAAGGTTTTGTCACCCGCAAGAGATTGTGTGGTGGTACTTAGAAGACCTGGTACGGAACCGGTGGCAGTTTGGAGGTAGATAGTACTTCCGGATATATGAGCACCGTTAGCTGATGTTGTGGGAGTATCTATAGCTCCCACAGTGGTAACACCTGAGCCAGAACAGTTCGCAAAAGATTGGAGACATACCGTATCACTAGCAGTAATAGCTGGGATGGTGATGTCATAGTTGGTGGCAGCTACTTGGGTGGCAGACTTGAGGGTGATGGTGCTGCTAGAGCCATCGGATATTAGGAGACTACCAGCTACGGCTGTAGTACCGAGGCTTAGAGCATTCCTGATGTTGGTAGTACCTGTAGTAGCTCCTATGGTGATTGATGTACCAGCTTGGAAGGCATTGACTGTAGTGGCTGTGGTGTTGAGTAAGGCTACTGTGGTGGCATTAGTAGAGATAGTGGCGTTATTGAGAGCAATACCACCAGAGCCAGCTTGGATGGTGGTTGTGCCTGTTGA
>JAGQMS010000010.1 GCA_020428535.1 Candidatus Saccharimonadota bacterium | reverse complement strand
TGTTGCGGCTATCTCATTGCTAGTAGGCGGGATTGGCATCATGAATATTATGCTGGTTAGCGTCAGTGAACGAACTAGGGAG
Organism: Candidatus Saccharimonadota bacterium; assembly: GCA_020428535.1. Classification (GTDB taxonomy): domain Bacteria; phylum Patescibacteriota; class Saccharimonadia; order Saccharimonadales; family JAGQMS01; genus JAGQMS01. The sequence goes on along the minus strand of JAGQMS010000010.1, from coordinate 27,631 downwards.
ATTGGGATCAGAAAAAGCGTCGGTGCAACAAACCAACAAATACTCGGTCAGTTTCTAGTTGAGGCGATTATTTTGACACTATTGGGGGGTTTGATCGGCATTGCCGTCTCCGCTATCTCCACTTTTGTCCTCCGTCTGTATACCGATATTCACCCCTATATTGAACCTAAAGTTGTCGGAATAGCTATGGCTGTCACTTTAGCGGTGGGTATAATATTTGGCATCGTTCCTGCAGCCAAAGCTGCTCGCAAAGACCCAATCGAATCTCTCCGCTAAGAAAATTGAAAGGCCCGAACACTATCTTGACAATAAGCATAAGCTGTGTTATTATGCTTGTACTAACTAAAAATAAATATTGGAATATAAAAAATGTCATCAAGCCCAGAGCTAAGTCGCGAAGTTGAGCCCAAAACAGACCCACTCGTCAATGAGTTTGATGCCTCTGCGCTACGAGCTTCTATCGGCGGTGAAGCCTTAGACAATTTTGATATGCTTGTCGGAGATGTAGGCCTTACCGCTCTGGATGGAGCCGAAGTCTCGATAGACGATACTCCAAAAGTTGTCGATTTGCCCTCTGTGCGTAGCGAAAGTACTGCTGGCGAAAGGCTGGCTGACTCTGTTGATGAGAACGAGCCCTCTCAGGCAGGGATTGACGCAGTCAATAACCTAGTCTCTAGTAGTCGATTTATGCAACGAAGCAGAGCCAGGTCTCAGGCAAAAGCAGAGAGGGCGTGGAGAGCGAATGTTAGAGTCGCGAACAAAGACGCTGTCAAACAAGAAGTACGAGATGCAAAACAGTCGTTAAAAATTACTGAGCAAACATACAATCGTTCCGGAAGGCGTATCTTAAGAAGAATTGAACAAAACAAGTTGATTGATGATCGTAACAAAGTGATAAACGGGCTATTTGATTCAGGTGAGCTTACAAAAAGGCAAGCTAGAAGATTACGTTCTGCCTCTAGAAGAGACGCCAGAAGCTCTGCCAGAGAAAGCGTAGAACGCACCGCAACCCAGAGTATCATTAAGGCCGAAGCCAGGCTAGATGATGCTGTAAAGAATAGGAATGATTTCTTTGATAAGTATGGCCGACGATCTAACTCTTCTAGACAAAACAAGCACAGAGTTCGGGAGCGCAGAGCTTCAGGAACATCCTATTCTTACTACGATACCCCGAGCCATTTAAGAGTTTCCTTGGCTGAACAATGGCAGAAGAGGCAAGAAGAAATTCAAGCTCAAAGAGATCGTGAAGCTGCCGAAAGGCGTAGTGCAGCTGCCAGAAAAGCTGCCGCTACACGCTCTCGTAAGCGTTCCGAAGCAGCTAAACCCCCTCTTAAAGTAGCCGCATAAAAACTATTTTGCTAATTCGACTTTGAACTTTTCGATTAGTTCCACTGGTGTAGGGTTGAGGCCATTTAGTAGTGCCAAATATAGGCTCACAAAGTCACCCAAGGTCATAGTGTAGAGCAGTTGCTCCAACAAAGTTTCACCTTCAGCCTGGATGACGTGCGGAGCGGGTCTTTTACCGCTCAAAAGTTTTGCGCTGAGCTCGAAGCGTTTCGTTATACGTACGTCTTCAAGCGAGGAACGAAGATCAATCACAGCATAGGGCTTGTCAATTGGGTGGCTCGCCCACCCCATGAACTCATTGTGGTTAAACTCGGGGAACTCGTTCCACCAAGCAACATTTTTCGCATTTTCATTAAAACTTATTTTCCATTTATATGCAGCGGGCGCCATCAAAGGACCGCCATAAACAACCGGCGATAAACCTAAGATATCTAGAGCTAATTTTTTTGCAGGGTTCTTGGGGGCGGGTATTACTGGGCTCCAGGATTCTATATGTTTTTGTAGGAATTTAGCTGTTTGATGAATATCTCTTTCCGCAGAAGTTGCTTTTACTAGACCTGCCTTTTCGAGAACGGTAACGAAAGCTTTAAAGCTATAGAGTGTGGCGAAGCGTGGTTGGGCGGCGGTTGGCAATTCGATGTAAGTGCATCCATGCTCAACGGCTAATTTGGCTAGTTCCCCACCCGAAGAGATACAGACAACGTTTGCCCCGAGCTTGATGGCTTCATGGAAAGCTGAAATGGTTTCCTCGGTATTGCCTGAATAACTCGAAGCTATTACTAGGCTACGGCTACTGACATAGTGGGGCATGTGATAGCCTCGTACAATTTCAAAGGGGACACTGTAGCCGGGCCAGGTCTTAGAAAGTAGCGCCGAAAGTGCTGAGCCTCCCATACCAGAGAACACGATATTGTCTACTTCAAAATTTAGTGGTAAAACGTCGAACCTATGCTCGAGTTGTTGCCACTGTTTACTGGCAATTCCCAGTGCGTCTTGAGTATCTTTTTGGTGAATGTATTTTAAATCGTCTATTACGCTCATGCTTCTAATGATAGATGGAAAGACGAGAATGGTAAACAAGATGTTTCTTTGGGGTGTACATTTGCTATACTTAAACTTAAGAATAAATAGAAATAATATGTATTTTTAGGGGGGCAGCAAGATGTTTGACGATAATCAGCAAATGGCAGGTGGAAATTCAGATGGTCAATACCAAGATCAACCACAACCAATGACCGACCAAAGCCAGTATGCACCAGTTTCCGATGATCAAATGCAAACTGGTTTTCAAAGCCAACCTGCGGACTATACTCAGCCAACCCAAGATTCGGCGACAAGCGTGCCCACCAGCCAAGTGAGCGATGATGATCTTTTAACTATCAAGCAGGATGCTCTGAACACCCTTTCCCCACTTGTTGGACAGTTAGACCAATCACCCGAAGAAAAGTTCCGAACCACCATGATGATGATTCAGGCGTCTGATGATAGCGGTTTGATCAGAGTGGCGTATGAAGCTGCACAAAATATAGAAGACGACAAAGTCAAAGCCCAAGCCCTTCTCGATGTTATCAACGAGATAAACTACTTCACCAGTCACCAGTCCTAAGAGTTCTTGGAAATAGTTCTTTTACGATAAATTAGATAGCCAATGATTGCTGCAGCTATGAAAACAGAGAGCTGACTTTCTGGCCCAGTTTGCGGGAGTTTTGTAGCAGTAGTAGAGGCTGGAGTAGTCGTACTTGATGGCGTGTTAGTTGAAGTTGAAGAAGTTACGGTAACTTTCGGTCCGGTTGACTCAGTGCCAGCGTTGCTGGTCTCTGAGTTTGAAGTATTTGAGGAAGTAGCTGTGGGATTATTGTCATTTTTTACTACGCTGACAGTTGGCTTACTGTCGCGGTTAGAAAGCTTTCCATAAACCCATCTAGTCCCGCTGAATACACCGAAAAGTAGGCCTCCCACTATCAAAATACCTAATATAGTCATAAAAATGGCCGATGGTCGACTTACGCTATCAGTTGCCTGCATATAATTGCTGGCAATAGTGATGTCGTTTTTTCTTTTACTCCAAAAACCTCGAGCCATTAGTCACCTCCTAGAGTGCTTAATAGCTCTATTATATCATTATTTCTGCATAAGCGCAATATAGCAGAAGACCCCTTTTTAAAGGGGCCATTTCTGTATTTGGAGCGTGCGCCAGTATTTAGTAGCCCATATCCATACCACCACCAGTTGGAGCGGCAGTTTTTGGCTCGGGGATGTCGACCACCAATGCGCCCATCGTCATGCCTGTTCCGGCGATTGAAACTGCATTCTGGATTGCTTCACGAGTCACGCGGGCAGGGTCAACAATCCCATTTGCCTTTAGATCGACAAGTTTCGTTGGATCATTGACATCCACGCCCTGCCCTGGCTTCCCAGACTTAACTTTTGGCAGCCACTCATCGGCATTTAGGCCAGAGTTTTCCATTAAAATTCTGAATGGTTGCTCGAGTGCGTTCTTAAGGATAGTTGAGCCAGAGTTTTCTGTTGCGTCTTTATTGCTAAACTTTATCCCTTCAGCAAGATTGACCAACGTTACTCCACCTCCGGCTACAACACCTTCGTCCATGGCTGCTTTGACGGCATGAACAGCGTCATCAACTCTAAATTTCTTTTCTTCAATTTCCGTTTCAGTTGCGCCACCAACTTTGATCACTGCTACTTTACCATTAAGTGCGGCAGCTCGCTTTTGGAAGTTTTCTCTCTCATATTCGCTTGTCGCTGATTTGCCCTGGGCATCTATTTGCTTGATGCGAGCGCTAATCTCGCTGACGCTACCACCGCCTTCAATAATCGTTGTTTCGTCTTTGGTGACGATAACTTTTCGGGCTGAACCTACTACTTCTAGGCCTACGTTTTCGAAGTTATGCCCCTTGTCTTCGCTGATAACCTCAGCGCCAGTTAAGATGGCTATATCTTGAAGAACATCCTTTCGACGATCTCCAAATGAAGGGGCTTTGACAGCAACGCAGTTGAATACTCCCTTTAGCTTGTTGAGCACCAGAGTACCAAGAGCTTCACCTTCGACATCTTCGGCGATCAAAACTAGGTCTTTTTTGCCTGCTTGGGCAAGTTTTTCTAGTAGTGGAAGGAATTCCTGAATAGATGTGATTTTTTTATCTGTAACAACGACCGCGGGTTTGTCATAAACCGCCTCCATGCGTGTTGTGTCGGTGACCATGTAGGCGCTGACGAAGCCCTTGTCAAAAGTAAAGCCTTCGACTACTTCGCTCTCAAGGTGTAGTCCTTGGCCGGCCTCGACAGTTACGACTCCGTCTTTGCCAACTTTTTCCATGACATCAGCTATCAAATTTCCAATTTCTGCATCACCCGCTGAAATAGTGGCAACTTCGGCAACGCGAGATTTCTTACCGGTAATATCTTCTCGCATTCCCTCTAGTTTTTCGATTATTTCACCAGCGGCAGCTTCTAGCCCTTTTCTGAGAAGCATCGGATTATGACCTGCGGCGATAAGTTTGTTGGCTTCGTTTAAGATGTGATATGTCAAAACCGTAACAGTCGTTGTACCGTCACCAGCAACATCATTCATCTTGTTGGCGGCTTGCTTGATCAGCTCGGCACCAACTTTGTAGCCTAGAGTCTCGTCGTCTACCTCAGCAATGTCAACGCCTTTGGCAACGGTAACGCCGTCATGGGTTACTGTTGGAGCGCCATAGCTCTTGCTGATAACGACATTGCGACCTTTTGGCCCCATGGTTGTCTTTACGGCATCGAAAAGGATTTTTGCACCCGCCAGAACTCTTCGGCGTGCTTCTTCGTCATAGAATACTCTTTTACCCATTTTTATCTCCTATATTAGCGTTCGCCATATCGCCGCACATTGCCACGTTGACCCTCTCATCGCCATCTCTCACCGTATACATATACGGCTCGGTCTGTCGACGCGAGGGTCGCCTTGCACTGCATCGTCGATAATGTAGAACTTTACAGTTTTAAGGTGAAAACTATCTGATTTGTTAATTCTATATTCTTACATCTGCGACTGACTACTTTACAGTAGCCAAAACGTCTTCTTCTTTTACGATAATAAATTCTTCAGAGCCAACTTTTACTTCCGTGGTTGAGTAGCTTTTGTAAACAATACGGTCGCCTACTTTAAGTTCTTTGACAGACTTGCCAACAGCAACAACTTTAGCTATTTTCGGTTTCTCGGTAGCGCTGTCTGGGATGTATAGACCGCTAGCTGTTTTGGTAGATGCCTCTTCGCTTTTGGCAACAATATTATCCGCAAGTGGGCTTATTGGTGTAGCCATATCTATCCTCCATATATTTGCTCTGTAATTGTGCACCAAATTAGCACTTAATGTCAATGAGTGCTAATTATTATTTGTTGTGATTTATCACTCAAAACGTTTACTACCATATACTTTCAGGCGTATATATAAAACAGTCCACATCGAGAGAAAGGGGACAAGGTGGGAAATCATTCCGCAAGGTGTGGTGGCGAAGTTCGGAGCTGGCACGCACGTTAACGCAAGTCTCGTGACAAGCAGCCTCGTACGCTCAGCATCACAATCGAGCACACCTTTCAGAAGCACAGCCCGGCGTGGGAGGCGGCCATTGGACGGATTGACGCTTTTAGTGTCTACCGCGAGAAAGGGCAAACCACACTGGTCATCGTTCTGCGTGATGGCCAGGAGGGCATGAAGGTGGCGGAAGAAATTGTGAACGCCATCATGCGCCCCTTTAGGGAGGCGCGACGAGTGGAGGGGGCAAATACCATACGCGAATTTCGTAACAAACACCCACGCAGACGGGGAGCTCGCCCGAGGCCGATGATCGTTTATCGGACAAACTGAGTAACAAGTGCACATGGGTGGGGCGGCAGATGATAGCCGCCCCACCCTGGTAGGATCTTGTGCCGGCCATAAGTGCGCCAAAAACGTACGAAGGCCGGCCTTTTCTATTGACAAAAACCAAAATTGATGTAGAATGTATTTACTGGAAAAAAGCGGCCAACCCCGGCCGCTTTTGAAACCAAAGGGGGTCCAGTGAGTGACAGCAATGAAGTGCCTGTTGTTTGGCGCAAGGATGGGGATCGCTTCGCGGTGATCCTGGTGCTGAATGCCGAAGTTGACAGCAACGAAGTCTTCGAAGCTTTGGTAAGGACACAGTGTTACGCCGATGTTGTTCGAAGCGCATGTCTCACAGGAGAAGGAGTCATGATCTGCTATGAGCGTCTGGCAAAGCCGACGATGATGAGCTTCATTCGTGAGGCCATCAGCGCGCTGGGCTTGACGCCTGTGCACTCCGACGCGTTGGTCGCCGCCTGAGAGCGACCTCCCTACACCTGGGGCCGCGGTCGGTAGAAATACCTTGACCGCGGCCACCAGGCCTACAACTTGTGATCGCATAGCACTCCTTGGGAGTGTTTTTATAATCTCTGGCGCTGAAGAAACTTATATGTTATGATACTTTTCTCACAGGTTGGCAACAGGGCTGATCGTGAATAGTGGGAGGGTCAGATGACCTCTGTATCAAACTATTGGACGACAAAGGGCTACGAGCCCGGAGACGTCAAGGTTGGCTTCGAGGCCAAAGACGTAACGAGCGTCTTGGGCTTCCTTCGCCGAGTTCCCAACACCCACCACGTGCATGGTGGACGCGGACAGGTGTTCTTCACCGTCACCGAGAAGGCTGCTCGGGCCGGGGATGTCGATGAGTTGATCGGGTCGATCCTCGCCGATGTTTCGCGGCAGTTCGGGTTCGACTTCATCAAGATTTCCGCCCCGGAGTCACGGGCTACCAGCCCGGATGGGCCTACGGCCTTGTTCAAGGCCCTGGGGTCCTACGGCTCCGCCCCATACATCCCCTATGGGACGTCGCCCCGGTTCGTCAACGCCTGACGACCACCTGTGAGCTGCCTTCGTGACCGCACTGCCAATGTGCGGCGCGGGGGCTCTCACCAGAATTATTTTTTTCCCGTTTCTTCCAATATCGTTTTTACAACTTCGACTTCTTGCCAGGGCATGTGGCCTTCGTTCATAGCTCGGTAATCCTGGTGACCAAGGCCAGCAACCAAAATCATGTCGCCGTTCTTAGCTTCTTGGACGGCTTTTTTTATAGCTTCGTATCTATCGGCTATCTCAACGGTCTTATTCTCCCCGCCAGCTTTCAATATGCCAGCCATCACTTCTTTACGAATCTGATCACCGTTCTCTGTGTATGTCTCGTCGTCGGTCAGGTAGATTCGATCGGCATTTTGGACTGCTACCTCGCCCATGATCGGTCTTTTTAGCTTATCTCGATCGCCAGTAGCTCCAAAAATTACGCTAACCTTCCCTTTTGCGATGCTTTTTAGCGCTTTCAGGGCTTTTTCTAGGGCATCAGGTGTTACTGCGTAATCAATAACTGCAGTGAAGCCTTTCGAGCTTCTAACTAGCTCCATTCTTCCAGGAACGCTTCCAATCTCAGCGATCGCCTTTCGTATGACATCAGGCGATATCTCTAACCTCATAGAGACCGCTACCGCAGCGGCAATATTGTAAGCATTGAACTCGCCGATTACTGGTGCTTGGGCATTAATTTTGCAGTCTTTTGTTTCGAACACCAACCCTAAACCTTCGGAGGTTTCCTTGATTGAATTAATCCGAAGATCAGCGCGCTGATCTTTTCCATAGGTGTAAATTGGTGAAATAGATGCTTTTTTGTAGAATTCGAACCATTCGTCGTCGGTATTCAAGATTGAGAACTTTGGATTCATATATTTGCCGAAGAGCTTAGCTTTAGCCTCGGCATATTTTTGCATAGTTCCAAAATAGTCCAGATGGTCTTGAGTAAGATTTGTCATTACGGCAATCTCAATCGGTATCCCCCACATTTTGTGTTGTTGGAGGGCATGGGCAGTCGTTTCGAGAATCACCCAATCGACCTTTTTTGTTTTGGCATCTTTCAAAAAGCGGAATAGATCGCTAGTTAGGGGTACGGTTCTGTGTGTGGTGTTAGCAGAGCGTTGGCCATCCATTTCGACCACTGCGGTCGTAAACATCGCTGTACGTAGACCTGCAAACTTCAATATATCGTTTAGGAAATTGCATGTACTAGTTTTGCCATTCGTCCCCGTTACGGCGATTATTTTTAGTCCCTTAGCGGGTAGGCCGTAACGTACATGCACGCTGGCGAGGCGAGACTTTCGGTAGGATTCTTCGGCAAGTTTTATGCCTTTTTTCGGTAGTACTTTACGAGCGAGATGTTTTGGGTTCATGTCAATATAGTAAACAAGTTTACCTCTTCTAGTCTATAGACGAAAAACATCCCACCACTTATACTAAAGCGTAAGAATGATGGTGGTAAAAGATTTATGATGCCCAAACTCTATGAGGCAATAGATATGGCCGTTGCAAGCGGTGTGTCTACTTCTATGCTTCCTGATGTTTTGATCGGCATGGGATGGCCACCTGAGCTAGTCAATCAGGCGGTCGAGGCCTGGTTGGCTGCCAATGGCCGCAAGACCGTCAAAACAGGCTTTAAGGAGTGGCTATCTAGGTATCAGCACAAGGCCATACCTTCAGTAATTATGGTTGTGATCATCAGTATGGTAGATGCCGGGATCTCGCTACTAAAACCCTGGCCAATAAAGATAATGGCTGACTCTGCTTTTGGTGATATCCCCGCTTGGGGGCCACTTGCGCACTACTCGCGGGTAGAGCTACTAGCCGTTACGTCACTGATGGGAATAGCCCTTTTTCTTTTGGGGACTTTGTTTAGCTTTGTAAGTGATTTTGTATTGCTAAAAATTGGCTTCAATCTTAACAGAATGATCAAGATGGAGTCTTTGCGCCATATTCTACATTTACCTCTTTTCCACCAGGAAAGACTTGCCAAGGGTGACTATGTCTATCGCCAAAATGTAGTGACCAACAGTTTATCTGACTTAGTTTTAGGAACAACTTCTTCTATTATCGGTTCGATCATTATGATTATTGGCGTTTTAGCCATCATGGTGAAGTTTAATGCCGTTCTAACGCTAGTCTCGGTAGTCTTGATGCCCCTTCTCTACCTTACGATAAGAATATTTGGCCCAAAACTCGGAACCTATAATCAGCAATTAACTGAAAATGCCTCAAATACAGCGGCTGCCATAAATGAGTCTGTTGATAATGCCGAGACTGTACAAGCCTTCACCCTTGAAGATAAACAGCTATGGAAGATTGACTCTATGTGGCAGAGGAGTTATCAACTTTCAAAGAAAAGCATGCTATGGGGGAACCTTCTTCAGAATACGAACTCGCTGTTAGTCATACTCGCTACCTCTACGGTGATGTTCTTCGGTGGTTCTGCGGCGCTGAACGGTAAGATGACTCTAGGTGAGCTACTGATCTTCATGACTTATATGGGCTATTTACTCGGACCAATCGAAGGTCTCGTGCAACAAATTACATCTAGGAATCAGAAGCTCATTGATGTTGGCCGAGTGTATGAAGTTATCAGTGACCACGAGGGTGTCGAGGATCTTCGTAAGGACAACCACATGCCACCAATGATAAAGGGTGTAATTGATTTTCAAAATGTTTCATATTCGTATAACGGTCAACAGGTTTTTAGTGACCTGAATCTACATATTGAGCAAGGTGAAAAAATCGGAATTATCGGCCCAAGTGGTGGCGGTAAAAGCACAATTATGAAGTTGATACCCCTGTTCTTGGAGCCAGAAGCGGGTAAGATATTACTAGACGGGATAGATATTCAAACAGTCTCACTCAAAGAGCTTCGTCAAAAGATCGCCTGGGTTAGTCAGTCACCACAACTCTTCAGCGGTACTATTTTAGAAAACCTATACGATGGTGATGCATATCGGCAAGTTGATAATGATGAGGTGAAGAGTGCCGTAACGGTTGCTAACGTAGCGGAGTTTGCCGTTCGTTTACCTCTTGGGATACAGTCGCCGGCGGGGGAAAACGGTTCATCCCTAAGTGGTGGTCAACGTCAGCGTATCGCCATTGCAAGAGCCTTAATCAAAAATGCTCCAGTGATCTGCCTTGATGAGCCTACTGCTGCCCTCGACACTAAAAGCGAGAACTATATTCGTGATTCCTTGCTTCAAATGGTGCAAGGTAAAACGGTGGTAATGGTAACTCACCGTAAAGCACTTCTGGCGTTAATGGACACCATTTATGTCCTTGAAAACGGCACCCTTACAAACGTTAATGAACTTGGAGGCCTAGACCATTACTTGAGTATTCTTGAGGGAATTGATCAGCAGCAAATTGAAGCGCAAATAGCTGATGAGCAAGCCTATGTTAAGCCTGAACTACTAGAGCAATTTATCGGTTTAATGGCGTCGTACCAAGAAAGTCAACCCTCTGTTTCCCCGAAAGCTGTCAGCACGGATTCACCCATTTCAGCACAACCCGAAAATAAAGTCGGTCAGGTTGTCCAGGATGAAGATGGCTCAGTTGAAATTAAATTGCACTAGAATACTACAGATTTGCCTAGGCTAGCTTTAGGTACGGGGTCAGTTGTCACTTTTGGCGGTACTACAGGTGGGAATGTAGTTGAGTTTGATGAATATGGGTTACTTACAGATGTACCACCAAGCACGGGCTTAGTTATTTTTGTCGGGCTACCTGACAACATACCACCATTAAAGAATTTAATGAGATTCGCTACTGTAGCAGTATTGCCTTTATTTACTTCAGCAATCGCACTATTCTTTACGGATTGCGGTACGTTATATGAATTTATCTGATCTATCTTGACTTGATTTGGACTAGTAGCGTTATATGAGGTTATTGCGGAACCGATGGCTTTGCCAGCAGCACCTGTATTCAATACAGCACCAGGGTATTGATCAGCTGGGAGCACTTTTGATGCAATAGATGGCGTTTTAGTTGTGGGAAGGGATTTATCTTCTGTCACTGCAGGGGTACTACCGGCAAGGATACCTTTGCCTATGGTTTTGCCCACTTGGTCAACTTGGGCGACTAGTGGTTTATCAGTAATCAATTTCTTTGAATTGTCCAATGTCTTGTCTAGGGGGCTACCTTTGGGTATAAGCGAAGGAGTCGTTGTTGTTTTTGATTTAATGGATTTATCGAGAGGGCTTCCGTTCGGGATCAGAGAAGGCCCGGTCATTAAATCTGGTGTATCTGTATTCCCCACTACTGCCTTGCTTAGATTCGGTACCTTTTTACCTATAGTTCCTGCAATTGGCCCATCGTTTGCACCCATTAAATTTGGAAACTTAGTTGATTTTCCTTGGCTCGAAACTGCACCTGACGCCTTATTTTGTTTCATCCAATCAATCTCTGCCCTGTCCATATCAGCTTGAACCTGTGCGGCTGTTTTTATGTGCTGATATGTGCTAACTGGTGTATTTGTACCGTATAATTGTCCAGAATTAATTTGATTCAAGATATTCTGTCTTTCCTCGGGAGTCATTGAAGCAGCAGTTTGCCATTCAGGGTTAGTATTGCCATTCATTGCATTGGCGGTAGTTGAACCATTTTTCGATTTTAGATATTCAGATACTCGTACCGTATCCATGAATTGTTGCTTTTCTTCTGGTGAAGCTGTTTCCAAGAATTTAAAGAAATTATTTATTTGTTCTAAGGTTTGCTGATCCTTAGGGTCATTACTTGCCTGAAGTCTAGCCATGTCCTGCTCGAATAAGGCTTTATCTACCAAACCCTGGTTGGCGGTAATTGGAGCATCACCTACTTTGAAATAACCCAATCCGCCCGTAACGAATGGATTCTCGCTCATGTTGCCAACCTCATCTCGAGTAATAAAGCCGTCGTGGTTTTTGTCATACTGCAACAATGCTTCAGATTTTGATAGCTTACCATCGCCGTTTGTGTCACCGAACATCATCCCCCTGGCTTTATCTGCAGCACCTTGAACTATGTCTTGTTGATGAGCACTCATGCCGGCGGCATATTTATCATATGCGGATGCAGTTGTCGGATCGGTCGTGCCCGCGACAATACCTGTTTGAATGCGATCTTGAATAACGTCGTTAGCATCTACACTTGCACCACCACTGAGCCCATGGCTTACACGATACTCGTCGAATTCCTTATTTGTAATTGGCGTTGTGATCGCTCGAACTTGCTCGGGAGAAGATTGGGTCAACACCTTTAGGATGTCTTTGTCGGAAGGTTGAGCCCATCCTGGCAAGCTGGTACCATTTGTTATATTCGCTCTTGCGGCTTCGATTTGAGAGGAAGTAAATCTGACTCCTAGCGAAGGATTACTTACCACCATCACGCGAAGTCGATCATCAGAGACATTTATCGGTATTCCCATATTCTTCAAATTATTTCGGGCATTGTTTAGTTGTGTCGCAGAAACCGAATTAACTTTATTAATCGCCGCTTTCTGTTGCAGGGTTGGCTCAGGTAAAGCGCCCACACCACCAAACAAAGCGTCGCCTACCGCGGCGGCACCTTTGCCGATTAATTCGTTACTGGGTGCTACTAAATCCAATCCTTCTTCTGTTGCTTTGATTATGTCGTCTATAAGGCCCATATCTTATCCTTTTTTATTTTTATGTTTTTGAAGGTTAGCTGAATATTAGCAAAAAGCGTAAGCTTTGTCAAGGGTGGCTCCCCTGTTGATCTGTTACAATAGTGCATGACTTATGAGAGTACTTGGAATCGAAAGTAGTTGCGATGAGACCGCTGTTGGAATATGTGAAATATCTGACAGTAAACTTAACGTGTTAAGTAATGTTTTGGTCAGCCAGATTGATATCCATAAGGCCTATGGTGGAGTAGTGCCAGAAGTGGCGGCGCGAAGTCATATTGAAGCTATCATCCCTACTCTTGAGAGCTCGCTTGAGCAGGCTTTTCCAGACCAGGATGCAGAAACTGCTTGGAATTTCATTGATGCGATAGCCGTGACCTATGGCGCCGGTCTAAGCGGTTCGCTGTTAATTGGCGCATTGACCGCCAGGTCCATTGCTATCGCCAAACAAAAGCCACTCTATGCCTGTAACCACATCGAGGCCCATGTTTTTGCTAACTTCATCACCGGTGATCACAGATCAGTTCCAGATGAACAAAAGTACAAGCTTCCTTTAAGGGCACCAGAATTTCCCCTTCTTGCCCTGATCGTATCTGGTAGGCACACTCAACTTGTACTTTTTGAGAATTATTCTGAATATCAAATTCTGGGTCGGTCGCACGATGATGCTATTGGTGAGGCATTTGATAAAGTCGCCAAGATGACTGGACTCCCCTACCCTGGCGGGCCATCAGTAGCTGCAAGGGCAGAGCTTGGTAACCCTTTCGCGTTTGAGCTACCAAAAGCAAATATGAGCGGGAGATACGACTTCAGCTACTCTGGGGTAAAAACAGCAGTTCTTCGAAAAGCCCAAGAGCTTTGTGGTAAAGACTTCTCCCTACCCTCAAAAGACTTACCCGCCCTGCTTTCTCCAGAAGCGATCGATGATATTTGCGCAGTTTTTCAAAGGGTAGCAGTTGAGACAGTGGTCGAAAAAACAGTTCTAGCATTCGAAGAGTTTAGCCCAAAAAGCGTTGTGATTGCCGGTGGTGTCGCAGCCAGTAGTGAGCTTAGGAGGCAACTACAAGAAAACTTACCTATCGCCCCCTCCTACACCGACCCTAGACTTTGCACCGACAACGGAGCGATGATTGCGGCATTGGGGTGTATCAGAATAAATCAAGGTGCTAGCCAAGCTGACCCTTATTCACTCGAAATTGACCCTTCCCTAACCATGTAATTATGTGGATAAATGACATTGTTTTACAGTGGTAGAATGTTCAGATATTTGTTATGCTTTTATAGAAAACAAAAACGTGGGAAAAAGTAGAAGTGTTTTTGAGGCGGAGTTTCATGTGAAAACCGCATATATTAGGTTTGTCAAAGAATTTCACGTGAAATTCTTTTTTTATTTTGGCTTTGTTTTTTCTATAAGCGTAGGTTAAGGGGTTCAAGGGTGGGGGATAGTGGTCTATTCTGAATAACAGTGGTACAATATTCAGATGAACAGATTGAATATGGTCAGAGTATTTATGGTCGTCCTCCGGGACTAATATCCTATTCTTTTAACCTATTCAATTTAAGAACTTTTACCGGAGATAATTTATGAAACTACCTAAGGCCTATACGCCACAAGACTATGAAGACGATATTTATGCTCTATGGGAAAAAAGTGGAGTTTTCTTTGCAGATCCGACTACTAAGAAGGAACGGTTTACAATTTCGATGCCTCCACCAAACGAAACGGGCACACTTTCTCTGGGGCATGCACTATTTTTGACCTTACAAGACATTATGATTCGCCATGCTAGACAGATGGGGAAGGATGCTTTATGGGTGCCAGGCACGGACCACGCGGCGCTAGCTGTAAATGCAATAATTGAAAAAAAATTGGCTGAAGAGGGTACTAATAAGCACCAAATCGGTAGGGAAGAGTTCTTAAAAAGAACTCGAGAGTTTGTTGGTGGTAGTCGCGAGACAATGCTCAAGCAAATGCGAGCCATGGGTGCTAGCGCCGACTGGTCAAGGCTACGCTACACGCTTGATGATGCGCTAAACCGAATGGTCAACGAAACCTTCGTGGCAATGTACAATTCTGGATTAATTTACAGAGGTCACCGCATCGTTAACTGGGACCCAAACCTAGAAACAAATGTATCTGATGATGAAATGCAATACGTTGAGGAAAAGACAACATTCTATACTTTCAAGTATGGGCCGTTTGAGATTTCGACGGCTCGCCCAGAGACCAAATTTGGCGATAAATATGTCGTAATGCATCCGGACGATGAGCGCTATAAACAGTTCAAGCATGGCGATACTTTTGAATGTGAATGGATCAATGGGCCAATCACAGCCACTATCATCAAGGACGAAGCTATCGACATGAACTTTGGGACCGGTGTGATGACAATTACACCATGGCATGACCATACCGACTTTGAGATTGCCGAGAGGCACGGTCTGGACAAAGAGCAGATTATTGACCTGAAAGGTGCTCTGATGCCTATAGCTGGAGAATTTGAAGGGCTACCGATAGAGACTGCTAGAGGCCGAATTGTTGAAAAACTGCGCAAGAAAGGGCTGGTTGTTAAGGAAGAAGAGTATGTCCACAATGTAGCCATCAACGAGAGAGGGAAGGGGAAGATTGAGCCCCAAATTCGCTTGCAGTGGTTTGTAGACGTCAACAAACCTTCGGTTGATTGGAAGGGCAAGAACCGCAGCCTAAAAGAAGTCATGAAAGACGTCATCACCTCTGGTGATATCACGATAACACCGAAGCGCTTTGAGAAGATATATTTTCAGTGGATCGATAATTTGCGAGATTGGTGTATCACTCGCCAGATTTGGTGGGGGCATCGAGTTCCAGTTTGGTATCGAAAGCATGTCGATGGTTCAGAAGAGACATTTGTTGGCGTACAGGCTCCAACAGATTCGAGTGAAGGCTGGAACGAGTGGGAGCAAGACCCTGATACGCTTGATACTTGGTTCTCGAGCGCGCTCTGGACTTGGAGCACACTAATCGATCAAGAGAAGGCAGCCGACTACTCACTTAGTTTAGGCGAAATTTTTGACCAGAGCCCTGATTTCAAAGCCTACCACCCGACGAATGTTATGGAAACGGGCTGGGATATCCTATTTTTCTGGGTGGCCAGGATGGTTTTGAGTACCACTTTCATGACCGGGCAAGTTCCTTTCAAGAAAGTCTATTTGCACGGCATGGTTCGAGCCGAAGATGGTAAGAAAATGAGCAAATCTCGCCCAGAGAGCATCATTGACCCACTTGAAGTGATTCCGCAGTATGGGACAGATGCGCTCCGCATGGCGTTGATCTGGGGAACAAGCCCAGGTCTTGATTTCAACTGGTCTACACCGAAAATTGAAGCTACTCGCAACTTCGCCAATAAGCTTTGGAATATTGCTCGCTACAGCGAAGGAATATTGGGCGATCAGATGCCTGATTTCGCCAACTTAAAGCTAGTTTCAGCCGCCGATCACTGGGTTGTAGCAAAACTCCAAAAGATCACATCTTCTGTCGCTAAGGACATTGATGCTTTTAGATTCTCTGAGGCTTTTGACAGTCTGTATCACTTTGTTTGGGACGATGTCGCCGATTGGTACATAGAGGCATCAAAAAGCAGCTCCAACCCAATTCTTCTAGCCTATGTTTTGCAAAGCATTTTGAAGCTTATTCACCCATTTGCGCCGTTTGTGAGTGAAACAATCTGGCAAACATTAGACATCACCGGCGATGGAGTCCTGATTAGTGAGCCGTGGCCAGATCACTCTGCCATTAAGTCAAATTCTGGCCTGGTGGATGAATTTGAGACTATACGTACTATAGTCACCGAAGCAAGGTTTATCACCTCAAGACTCAATGCCCAAAAGTGCACGCTATATTACCGAAATGCAAAATTTTTGGGCGAGAATGCTGAGCTGATCGCAAAGCTTGCCAAACTCGCTGGGGTAAAAGAAGTTGAGAGTGGGCAGGGGATGCATCTGACAAGTGTCACCTATGATTGCTGGCTAGATATCGACTCTAACACCGCCAAACAATATGCTGAGAAACTTAAAGCCGATCGGATAGCTAAACAGGGAGTTATTGACCGACTCGAGGCTCGGCTTGCTAATGCTGATTACATAAAAAAAGCTCCTAAAGAAATGGTTTCGCAAACCAAAGATCAGCTTGAAACCGAAAAAGAACTGCTCGCTAAGCTTGATCTCGAAATTGGTGCTTTTAACCGAGGCTAAAACTCAAGATTAGATCTGATGCGCTCGACGGATTCATCCGGGCGAAAGTCGTCAAACCAGAGAACATGCCAGCCCAGGCGTTCGGCGCTCATTAGGTTAGTCCTAGCATCATCGACAAGTAATATTTCCTGCGGTGGAACGTTTGCAATTTTTTGGGCTGCTTCATAGATTTCGCTCTCAGGTTTGATAGCGCCTACGACGGAGCTATCAACTACAGCAGAGTAGGGGAGTTTTGGTATCAACCCTTCGGCCAACATGGCATCGATGTGGCCTGGCATGATATTGCTAAGTAAGCCTATCCTATAATTCTGGCTCACCCATGTGGCAAATTCCTGTAGTTCAGAAATCGGTTCAACAGCGCGAAGATAGTAACTCATCCAATCAACGGTGTTAGCGCCAATTCTCTTTGCCATCGCCAAATTAAAATCAGCCATGCTCATTTCGCCCCTACATACGGCGTCGTTGTAGTGCCAAAAAGTCTCTTCGACGAGTTCTGGGCTAGAGCCGGTGTCGGTGGCAAGTTCAGAAAAAGCGCGCTGAAAGAAACGCACCATACAACCGTTTATATCAAAGTAAACAAAGGAAATTCCGGACTTTGAGATCTTATAATCATTGAGCGCTGGAGCCACTGTGTTTGTCAGCGGTTGAATGCCTATAAGTGATTCTATAGATGTCCCACAGATCTGGGCTATCTGAGCTACGGTAAATATCGATGGCGCCTTAATCGCGCCTCTCTCAATTTTTGTGAGGGTTGAGTAGGAGATGTCTAGCTTTTCGCATAGTTCTTGTTGGGTCATCCCAGCACTTCTGCGGGCATTCTGAATAGCCCTTCCCAGAGCTTTTTCGTCAAAACCCGAATTAATAGGCATCCCACCTTCGTTCATTTAAGTCTTATTCTAGCACAATATTGCTAGTTATATTATTTCAAATTTCTTTATGATTTCGCGGATGGAGGTGCGAGGGTGTTGGGGGTTAAATTGGTAGGCTTGCCAACCATGTTTTAGGGCCGTTTCAATATTCCGCGCGGAATCGTCTATCAGAAGTATTTGCCCTGGCTGGATGCCTAGGCGTTCTGATACTAGCTTGGTGGCCTCTTCAATGAGGCCATTGGTTTTTCGTTTTCCGTGTTTATTCGATTCAATTATCGCAAAGAAATTTACATACGGCACGGCTCCAGAGCTGATTGTTTGGCGAAGCGCTTTAGGGCTTACATCGCTCAGGATGCCCATAGGGATCCGCATTGAGTCTAGTACGGTAACGAGTGCATGTACTTCTTTTATGGGCTTCAGCCTAGGAAGAAGGTGCAAGGGGAGATAGTCAATAGATTTACCAAAAAACTCTGAATATTTGAGTTGATAGTCCGAGAAAGATATCTCTCCGTGGTCGGCTTGTTCGGCAATGGGGCCTATGAAACTTGAAAATTCAGCATGTGTTTTACCAAAGCGGTCTAAATCAGCGGCTATGATTGGGGAAAGTGACGCGAGAGTGTCGTAGACATCAAAAAACACACATTTTATCTTTGGCCTATTCATCAAGAAATCATGGTAATCTTTGCTGAAATTGCCTCTAGGGCAGGGAAGTCTGGTTCGCTCGGCGGAGTAGCATGGAGATCCTTCGCGCCATTTACGGGGATCAACTGAATATGGGCGTGTGACACCTGCTCGCCGTCGACTACGACTGCGACTCTTTTCGTGCCGAGGATATTTTGAATATGCAAAGCAACATCTTTTGAAACAGCCCAGAGGTGATGGTAGAGCTCATCTTCTAGTTGCCAAATAAATTCTATTTGTTTTTTAGGGATCACCAGACAGTGCCCAGGTTGAATGGGGTGGATATCCAAAATAACAATACACCTATCATCTTCAAATATTTTATTAGATGGGATCTCCCCCTTAATAATCTTTGTGAAAATTGAATCCATAGACTATAGACTAGACTTGATGGTGATATTCGGTCAAGTTTTTACTAGCCACGACGGGCTTAAGCGTTTTATAATATAGGGCAATGAAAAGGGTGGCGAAGATTCTTGGCCTAGGCGGAGCAATGTTAGTTTACATTGCACTATTAAGCATTTTAGTGAACTCTATAGTCCTAAAGGCTACTGTTATGCGGAGTAGCGTGGTGAAATCATGGCTTGGAGAAAGTGGAATATATACAGCAATAGTTAATGAACAAGCAAACCGTTCAGAGATTCAGCAGAGTCAAGTAGAGGGCGCTGTCCAGCTTACGGCAGATGATATTGCTTCAGCGATGCGTGACGCGTATGACCCGAGTGGTCTGCAAAAAGATGCCGAAAATGTGATAGACGGGGTGTATGCATGGCTTGATGGTAGTGCGTCGAGCCCTCAATATAATGTAGATTTTTCTAAACGACAGATGGCATTTGCTGATCAACTGACACAGAATATAGCAAAAAAAGTTGACTCACTACCGGCATGTGAATCCGACGGGACCTACTCAAGCAAGAATTTCACCTTGTTTAGCTCTACATGTCTGCCTGCGGGAGTTAGTGCAGTCCCACAACTCACTAACTTTGAAAAAGGGATAATTGACCAACCGCAGTTGTTCCCTGAGGTAGTTTATTCTGGTAGCGATCTAAAAGTGAAAGATGCTAGTGGTAGCAGTGTTTCGGTTGCAACGGCACTTTCTTGGTTACCTAAAACATATAAAGTAGCCTCTTACCTCCCGTATGTTTTAGGAGTCTTGGTGCTATTGATAATTACAGTTTTTGTCTTGTTTAGTTCCTCCAAACGTTATGGCTTGCGTCGAGTAGCGCATGGTCTTACTTTTGTGGGCGCATTAACTACACTTGCTGGTTTAGCTCTCGGACCACTCTACTCAACAGTAGTCGGTACACCCGTTAACTTTTTGGGTTTAGACGAAGGTTACACTTCAACAATTGTAAATCCGATTCTAAAATTAATCTGCTCCACATATTCAAGAGACTTTTTGGTGATTGGACTCTCAATGATTACGCCTGCACTTGTAATATACGGTGCTTTAATTTTTACTCGAAAGAAGATTACTGTTGTTGATGCCGAGCCAAGTGAGTTATCTGCTAATGAGATACCGATGAGCAATGACGAGCTATCGGTTCCTGATATTGGGACCAAGACAGATCAACCGCAGGCTGCCACGGAACTTCCTGCAGAAGAAACTAGCTTCACACAAGAAAATTTACCAAATTCAATTTCCGAAAATCAGCCTACTACAGAGAGTAATTTTAGAGTTAAGGCTCAACCTCCACAGAGGCCCGTGACTCGAAGACCACCAATGATACAGGGCTAATTCTATCTCCGAACATAAACTGCTAAAATGTAGTTTCGTGGAGAGGTGCAGGAGTGGTTGAACTGGCTTGTCTCGAAAACAAGTGTGCGGCAACGTACCGAGGGTTCGAATCCCTCCCTCTCCGCCAGAGTTGAGGCGATCAGGTTGTAGGTCTGGCAGGTTCTCTTTAGTAATAAGCGGGATTTGGGACAACTGAACATCCCCGATGATATTATTAGTTGATGGAAGAAAATACATATTTAGAGCTAAAAAAGAGAATCACTCTCGCAAACTACATCGCAAGTAATGCTGGGTCTTTGATAACGGATCTATATCATCGCAAAATAAGAATAAGTGAAAAGGAGGTCAATGATTTTGCCACTGAACTAGATAAGAACATCGAGTCTATGGCGCTTAGGAGTATACTTAATCAATTTCCTGATGACGGTTTTTATGGTGAGGAGAACATCAGAGTAGACACTAAAAATGGTTTTGAATGGGTAGTGGACCCAATTGACGGTACGAACAACTATGTGCGAGGATTGCCGCTATGTGGCTTTCAGCTAGCAATTCTATTTCATGACAGCCCTATATTTGGGCTAATTCACAGACCACTAACGCAAGAGATATATACCGCCACAAAAGGTGAAGGTGCGCATTATGTGAATCAACTTACTGGTGAGAATAGGTCTCTTGAAGTTTCCCTAAGGCCCCTGGATCAAGCTATAGGAATCTTTGATGCAAAAGTTGGGAAGTCCTCAAACCCAAGTACTTCCATCATGTTGAGGCTTTCGGATCATATCAATATGTCCAGAGTATTTGGAGTAGCGGTATTTGATTTGCCTGCTGTGGCTGAAGGTGCAGTTGAGTTTCTTGTAAGTGGCATTGCTAAGAAGTATGATCTAGCAGCTGGGATGCTACTGATTCAAGAATCTGGTGGAGTAGCGTACAACTTAGAAGGTCACGAAATAAAACTTACGGATGAACTAGTCATTTTCAGCTCCCCGACTGTAAAAGATGATATTTTAAGATTTATTAATCCTGTTTGACGTTTTCAGAATAAACAACAGACTTAATTCCTCAGCTCTTAGGATGTATTAAGGCGCTTAATTTCCGTAGACAGTGTTTAATTTCGGCTTATATTTCAATCCAACTCTTTCGCCAGGCTGGATTTTTTTGTTAAAAAATGCTAGAATTACCCCTGTTCTCATCGACGAGCACCCGTAGCTCAGCTGGATAGAGCGTCAGTTTGCGGTACTGAAGGTCGTACGTTCGAATCGTGTCGGGTGCACCAAACAAAGAACCAGGCAAAATGCCTGGTTCTTTGTTTGGCAGACGCACATCAAAATTATGTCGACCTTCAGCTGAAGGGAGTATGTGAGAAATGCCTGAGGCATTTCGCAAGGGAGTCCACTCTTGAAGCTATGCTTCAAAGATGTGGCGACGGGGTCGCGGAACGTGACCGAATCGTGTCGGGTGCACCAAACAAAGAGCCAGGCAAAATGCCTGGTTTTTTGTATTATTTTGAGATAATGGATTTATGAATATTACTCATCGTCGGGTAAACAATGGGATGACAGTATTAGTCATTGGCCTCGCACTATATCTAATGCTATCTCCTTTCTGGCCAGCGCTTATGTGGAGGCTTCACCCTGTTAGACCTGTGCCGTACGATGGAAAATTACGGCAAATTGTTAGTGGCGACAATTCCGTAAACGTTCCGTCGGAGGCACAACCACTCCCTGTTGGGAATCGGATTGTGATTCCAACTGCCGGTGTTGATATCGAGATTAAGCAGGGCAACAGCATCGACATTATCGGTTCCGGCGGTTCTTGGTACAAACCACTCTGGACTAAGTCGCCACTAGAAGATGGCAATACGGTGATTATTGCGCATCGATTTTGGTATGGTCA
Source organism: Candidatus Saccharimonadota bacterium (assembly GCA_020428535.1). Lineage (GTDB taxonomy): Bacteria > Patescibacteriota > Saccharimonadia > Saccharimonadales > JAGQMS01 > JAGQMS01. The sequence continues at coordinate 5,347 of JAGQMS010000010.1, read as the reverse complement.
TGCAAATAGTGGATTCTACCATCTTGACCAAGTAAAAGTCGGTGACGTTTTGGCGATATATTGGCAGGGGCAGGAGTTAATCTATAAAGTGAGCGAAGTCAAAACTGTCGAGCCAAGTGACGTCAGTGTAGAGCAAAATTCGCCTGATCGCCGGCTGACTCTGTATACCTGTACGCCAGTTATCACCGCAGAACATCGTCTTGTAGTGATTGCTAAGCCATACGATGGGGGAGGTTTATGAAAAAGTTGAGTAGAGAGTCAATGCGCACCGTGATACTGATAGCCTTATTAATTACCGAGATAGTTATGTGGTTTTTGGTGAATGGGCAGAGTAGTGGCGTATTGAGATAAATTCATGTGCACTTTATATGACAACATGATATGTACTTTTAGCGTAAAAGTACCAAAAACGTGGGAGTAGGAACTTATGATACCTATGAATCTGTTGTCAAAGCTCACAATGCAGGAACGAACTTAGCCATTTTCTGTTTAATCTACTAATGATTAAATGGCCTCAAACACCGTTCCTTTAAATATTGTGATTTTGACCAAACAGATATCATCGGATCAAAGTACTTTACACTCCCACACCCAGAATACTGTGCTCGCCTATGCTCGCCGTTTAATAAATCGAAAACCCTGCCGGCTGGCAGGGTTGGATAGTCTTGGCTTTTCAGCCATGGAAGAGTGGGTCACCCCAGGGGCCGAAGCCCCCGGGGTAATCCCGGCCGGGGACGTCAGACCTGGAGCGGATTCCGCTTCAGGTCGCCGACGTGGGTGTTCAGCAGGTTGTTGCCGCTCTTCTTGTCGCTCGCGGCGGTGTTGTGGCCCGTGCCAGGTCGGCCGCGACTGTGGCGGCGGAGCACGGCAGTGGGCGTGGTGGTCTGGCCGGCGCGCGAGCCGGCCTTCTTGGTCGACCAGCTGGAGCCCACGATGGGCGCACCAGCGGTGGTCATGGCGAGCTGCGGGCCCTGGGGGATCAACATCCCCGCGATGGCGCGCAGCATGGTTGCGATCCGGAACTTCGCCGTCTTGGCGGTGTTCGGGACCTTCTCGGTGAAGTGACGGACCGGGGCACCCCGGGCGTCGCTGGTCTTCTTCTTCGGCATGTGTGCCCCTTCTGGGAACTGAGTTCCCGTTGGTTCCAGGTTTCCCAAGATGAAATCCGCCTGAGAGACGGAAACGCACCATTCCTTTGGACCGAGCTGGCCTTATGGAACTTGAGATAGGTGTCGGCGATACGTACTTCTTAATGCGCATCGCCGACACCTTTCTACTTGAATTCCAGACAATTTTCTTCCATGGCTGTTAAATAACAGTACTCTCCCGTGGGTGGCTCAACTAGGTGGCGAAGAATCGTCGATCCTAGGAACCTCCACTTACTAAAAAGTACGTTAAAAAGACGATACTCCTAAGGATTTTAAATTGCAAATTTTTTATAAAACTTTGCCAATAAGAAGGCACAAAATAACTAAACCTAGAACAATGCGGTAGTAGGCGAAAGGTTTTAGGTTATGGGTCTGCACGTAGCGCAGTAGCCATTTCACAGCCATAAAGGCACTGACAAATGCCACAGTGGTTCCAACAATAACCCCGATGTTTCCCCCCGTAATCAGATGGATTTTGGTGTGGTCGTCTTTTAACTTTAGGGCGCTCGCTGCCAACATGATCGGGATAGAAAGATAAAAAGAAAATACAGTCGCAGTTTTGCGGTCAAGCCCGCTCAGCATACCCGAGACGATAGTCGCGCCGGACCTTGAAACACCTGGGATAATTGCCAATGCCTGGGCGAAGCCGACAGTCAGCGATCTTTTTGGAGTTATTTGAGCATAGTCGATAGAATCTGTTTTTGGCAGTTGAGTATGAAGATGATTTTCAACAATCCAAATTATAACTCCACCAACTATCAGGCTGATTGCGATGACAATTAGCGAGTCTGGTATACCCCACAGTTTTTCAACAATAAGGCCAATTAGCCCCGCGGGCAACAAACCAAGGAAAACGTTTACCACAAATCGCTTTGTTGGCTTATCACCAGAGACCAATTTTTTGAAGATGTTAGCAAGATCTTTGCGGAAATACCATGCGGCAGCCAATATCGCCCCGAGCTGTACAACTACTGTGAAAAGGGAAGCTTCGTCCTTAAAGCCAAGAAGTTTTTCACTAACCACAAGATGTGCCGTAGAAGAGATTGGCAGGAATTCAGTTGCCCCCTCAATGACGCCTAAAATGATCGCTAAAAAAATATCCATCAGAATTAGTATATAGGTGCTAGGCTTTGGGTGCTAGGCTGTAGTTAGGACATAGGACATAGGACATAGGACATAGGACATAGGACATAGGACATAGGTATTTTATCTAGTGAAAATGTGTGAAACAGATGCGTGAAAATTATAGTTTTCACACGGTTCAGCATCAATTCAGCAAGTACTAATATATTTCGATATGCAGTTAACAAGGAGAGAAGGAATTATTCTTCAAGAAAAATATGAACGAATCAACACTTTCGGATAAGCAAATGATCGTTGAAGCAGTTGAAAGCGTGCATCGATATAGAGACCACGCCATGTGGGAGAAAATCACGGACTATTTTGTTGAGAAACCTTTTATTGATGATACTGAGCTAACCAAAGAAGCAGCAGGCGAGCGAAACGTAAGGTCACTAATTAGCAATTGGCGGAACGAGCTTCGAAATTATTTTTACGCCACTAGGCACCGAATACAATCGATAGCTGTCAAGCAAAAAAACGCCAAAGAAGCGGAAGTTGTCTCACCGGTTATGGGGCAGTATTTTGTGAATGACCGGGGGCATCGCTATGTTTTAAATGTTGAAGGAACTTATACCTATGGGATGGTCAAGAAGTCCGGTCGCTGGAAGATCGGTAAGCTAAGCTTCACACTGAGCAAGCAAGAACTTAAGCCCATTGGGCTATAGCTAAACATGATGATAGCCAGAGCCAGCCAGTATTGAGTGGGCTCGGTACAGCTGCTCTAGGAGCATAACTCTAACAAGTTGGTGGGGGAAAACTGCACGTCCAAATGAAATATTAAGATTGGCGCGCGATTTTATGTGTTCGTCAACTCCGTATGCGCCACCGATAACAAAAACAATATTTTTCGACTGGTTTTGGGCTTTTTCGAGTTCTTTGGCGATTTCGGGTGATGAAAGTGGCTCACCATAAGGGACTCATTCAATTTGGATGGGTCTTTTATTATATCTAATAAGGGGTGAAGTGAGCCTTTTGAGAGAGTTCCAGAATTCAATTCTTCATATGTAGGTAGCTTATCGAATATCACCCCAAAAAACTGTGCTTTTTTGACTGGGTCAATCTGTTTTTCAAACAATTCATCGAGGTGTTCCAGGAAGTAGCGCACCCGATTTAGAATTTTAGTTAGATTTATTGGTTTTTGTGTTTGCTTGGCTGCTTTTTCAGACTCAAGCTTGCGAATCTTTTCTTCGACTCTCACGAGATCCTCCTCTAAATATTTAATTGCTGTTTCGCTCGTTAATACCTTAATCTTGTCCATTATCATTTCTGTCTCGGAACGCAGTTCTTCAAGTCGCTCATCATAGCGCTGTAGAGCTTCTGTAACGCCCTCAAGACGCCTTGAGTACTCTTTCTCAATCTTCTCCATAACAACGCTTAGATGGTCTTCGGAGACCTTCATAGAACTCATAAACATAGTGACTTGTTTTTCCAATGTATCTTTTGGCACTCTAAAGTAATGGCCATGGTTGCTACAGTGGTATGCAGGGTAATACTTACCCATCTTTCCACGAGAGGCACTGCCAAGAAGAGGTCTATCACAAGTAGGGCATAAAACAACTTTCCTAAACGCAAACTCGGCGTTCCGTCGTCCCTTATCAACCCGGAAGTCTTCCGGTTCGTTTTTACCCATGACATATTCGCCTTGATCATCTATATCAATGTATAACTTGCCTTTATTAGCTCTATTGAACTCTTGTATGCTCACAAGCCCCTTGAAGGCACATTTAACTGGTTGGTAGTTCGTCCATTTCTCAGAGTTTATTCCCGCATAGATTGGATTCACTACGATTTTATTCATAGCTTTCACAGTCAGCGGTTGGCTACCACGAATATCGACAACTTTGTGTTTATTACTTTTACTGCGTACACGTCGTTTTCGTGTTTTAAAACCAAGGCCGTTTATAATTTCTACGATTTCAGTATCTGTTTTAGTGCCTTGAGCTCGCAGTTCAAATATCTTTCGTACATAGTAGGCCTCTTTCTTATTAGGTTTTAGGATGGTCCGTTTACCATGCTGTGTTTCTATCTTTTCGGTATCAAAGCCGTAGGGGGGTTGTCGCATCCAATAACCCATTCGTGTATAGCGAACTTCGGCTCCAATCATACGGCTAAGAATGTCTCTCAGCTCATCTTTTGATCGTTCGGCTTCGAGTATTTCTGATTTCTTAGTTGGAGAGTACACACTCCATTTATACTCAACCTCAAGATGCTCAAGCGTGTTTACTTGCTGGGAGGAGATGATTCCGTATATATCGACGAGACTGACATTGCATAGTTCAAGCTGATTCTTGAGTAGGTCATAGCTAAGCGATCCACCGCGCGTAAAGCGGTCAATCGATTTAATAATAAATAAACTGATGTCATTCTTAGGGTCTTTACAGTAATCGACTGCTTCCTGCATTGGTTGCTGTTCTTTTGAGGCAGACTCCATAAAAACAAAGAACTTTTTTATCTCGATCCCTTTATTTTGAGCATATCGTTCTATTTGCTCCTTTTGGGCTTCAGGTGAGTCTCCGTCAGTACCTTGCTTAGTAGTTGAGACACGAATCGCAGCAACAGCATTTATTCGTTGCATACCAGCTCCTGCCAATCTTCTTCAAGCACATCTAGTAGTATTTCAACGAGCAAGCGTATCCGCTCATCGTCATCATTCTCAATTGCTATATTTTCTTGACTGATAGTGCTCATATTTACCCTCTAGAACTATCTCTATAGAGTTAGTTTACTATACCTATAGAGTGATTTCAAGACTATATTGCTGTGATATTTCTCATCATTTTTAGTTAACATCGATATTAACGTTATTTACTTACCATAACAGATGTATTTATTACTTTTTATTCTCCTTCTTTTATATATAATAAAAGGGTTAGAAAATATAATGTGGGGAGTTAATTAAAGCCATCTAATCTCGAAAGCTATTAACGTGGTCAAACGACAATCCAAAGTAAATCAAAACCAACTAGAACTACTACTACTCATGTACAAATTCAGGTTCGTTACATTGCCTTTACTTAGCAAATCTAGAAAAATCAGTAAGGTATCGATCTTCAAAACGATGAACATACTTCTAGATA